>NZ_DASXVH010000088.1:0-44945 GCF_036504375.1 Novimethylophilus sp. | reverse complement strand
CAAAGGTTCGATGATGTTCCATAATTCGTCGTCCACCAGTGGCTTCGGCATGGCTCCTCCTTCGGCTTTATTCCAGAAGGTTATCGGCCAACCCGCGCCACTGTTGAATCTTGTCTCCTCATTTTGTTAGACGCTCTTAATACAAATGCCCCATTAACTACGGCAGGTACTGTCACCCCCATAACCGTTAGCTGCTTCTCATTTTTAATTTTGGCTAGAGTGAGTTTTCCGGACTCATTTTTTGGATCATATCTGCCGACTTCAACTTCCGCTCCGTTTATACTGATACCGACAACCTCAATCGCACCGACCAAACCGGGCATGATTTTTGGGGATAGTCCTGTCACTTGCAAGCCAGAGTTGCCAAAACGAGTAACCAAATCATCTATGCTACGGTTGTCCTCTTTTGGAAAAAAGGAACAAGCCGTTAGTGAAAGCACAACCAATATTATGTTCAGAAATCTCATTTAAGCTTCCTCTGTCCAGGTAAGAATTAGGTTGAGAAACGACCGCTTTAGCCCAACGCTACGCTTTTTGCACCGCCTACTCGACTGCAATATTAGGTTTTTGGTGCGCCACAGTGAGAAGGGTTGTAAGCATCCAGCATCTTTAGCATTGGCAGGCTCAGTTCGGCAGGTAGCATGAACCAAACTGGATTGCCAAAAGTCTTTGGGTATCCCTTGTCTTCGCCTTCGCCGTCCCATCGCATTGCGAGACGGTGTGAACCATCCTCCCATATGCCCCAAGCGACAGAGAAGCCGTTGAGGCTGTACACAATTTCTTCAGTTTTGAAATTATGTGGATTCACTTCAGATGGACGTGGCATGGTTTCTCCGACGGCAATTTTTTCTGCGGTGAGCCAAATATTGTCACAAACTCGGTACTCATTTTTATTTTATGATTTTAAACGACTATTAACAACATAAAACGTCATTCCACATATTCCGTTGACAGGCAACCATCAAAGTCATGTTTATTAGGCGTGATGACGATGGCAAGAAAAGCACGAACTCAAAGCGCATTAGGGGGCCGGCTCGGCAGGCGTGTTGCAGAGAGGCGCAAGGAGCTTGGCTGGTTACAAGCCGAGCTGGCGGAGAAACTCGGAGTCGAGACGGAAACAATTTCTCGTTTTGAGCGTGGACTGGCTTTGCCTTCTTTGGAACGATTGGATGAGATGGCGCATATTTTGGGTATCTCGATTGCTGAATTGTTATCTTCGGCGACCGGCAACCCAATTGATCAAGCGGTACAAATTGCTCACTGGCTTACACCGCTTTCGGAATCCGAGCGTCTATTTGTCACGGAGCACATACAAAACCTTTGTCGCCAGATAGCCGGGAAACGAACTGGCTAGCTCGCTGGACTTAATAGTCCAGCGCTTACTGCGATTGTTGGACTTTGCTCAGTACCAACCTACGACAACTCATATTTTCGCTTGAAATTTGCCGCGCACATCTATAATCTGTCCAGTCTGGACAGATTAGGAGATTCCCCATGAATCCCTCTTGGCAATTGCAGGAAGCAAAAAACCGTTTCAGCGAAGTCGTGGACGAAGCCTTGATCCATGGCCCGCAGACGGTGACGCGCCATGGCCGCGAGGTGGTGGTGATTCTCTCGATAGAAGAATATCGCCGCATGCAGAAGCCGAAAAACAGCCTGCTTGAAGCGTTGCAGGTTCCTGCGGAATATGCGGTTGAGCTGGATATTACGCGCAGCCGCGAACTGCCGCGGGATATTGATCTGTGAAATTCCTGCTGGATACTTGTGCGATTTCCGAACTGACCAAGCCTGCACCGCATCCGGGCGTCGTCTCGTGGTTTGCGCAACAGGACGAATTGGCGCTATACCTGGCCGCGCCATCCGTGGGCGAACTCAAGCGTGGCGTGGAAAAGCTGGAAGATGGCAAGCGCAAGCGCTTTCTGCGTAACTGGCTGGCGGAAAGCGTGATCGAACGCTTCGGCGCGAGGATACTGCCTGCGGATACCGACATTTTTTTGCGCTGGGGCGAAATGCAGGCGCAACTGGAAAGTCGGGGCAAGCCGATGCCGCCGCTGGACGGCTTGATCGCTGCCACCGCGCTGCATCACCAACTCACTGTTGTTACCCGCAACACGCGCGACATGGAAGCTAGCGGGGCTTCATTGTTCAACCCTTGGGATGTGACGACTTAAATGCCCATCAAATCCCGCATCCGCACCATTCCGCACTATCCTAAGCAGGGTATCCAGTTCCGCGATATCACCACTCTGCTGAAAGACCCGCTCGGTTTTCGCATTGCCATCGACGAGTTGGTGAACCGTTACATAGGACAGAAAATCGACAAGATTGCCGCGATTGAATCGCGCGGTTTTATCATCGGTGCGCCTTTGGCGTACCGGCTGGGCGTGGGGCTGGTGCCGATCCGCAAGCCCGGCAAGCTGCCAGCCGAAACCGTCGGCCACGATTACGAACTGGAATATGGGCGTGACCGCATCGAAATCCATGCGGATGCGATTGCAAAGGGTGAAAAAGTCCTGCTGGTCGATGACCTCATCGCCACCGGCGGTACAGCGGAGGCCGCGGCCAGCCTGATCGAGAAATTGGGCGGCGAGGTTGTAGAGTGCGCCTTTATCGTCGACCTGCCGGATGTGGGCGGACGGGCACGGCTGGAAACCAAAGGCTACAAAGTCCATGCGCTGTGCACATTTGAAGGGGATTGATTCGTGGAGCTGCAGCTCAAAACCCGGCAAGACTTGAAAGCCCGTGCATTGCTGCTGGGCGATCGACTGGATCTAAGGGCGTTCAAAATCGCCGACTGCCTTGCCACTACGCCGCTGACGCTGGAAGTGGATGTCGAGGGCGGTGTAGCCGTGCTGTTCCGCTACGGCGTGGTGGTGCTGTTCGGGGTGAAAAGTCTGGATGAAGTGCGCTTCATTGAAACGCTGAAGCCGTTGATTACCAACCCCTACACCGCCCCGGAGATAGAGGAACTGGAAATCCACTGCGGCAAACCCAGCCTGGGCGTGCAGAGCGGGGCTGTATCACTGGACGAAATTTCTCTGGAAAAGGTACAGGTCATCGCCGATGCCTTGAGCAAGAATCTGGTGCTATCGCTCTACGAGAAAAAAGTCGCAGGCGAATTCGACAAGATCGAGCCGCTGGCGCAGCAACTGGCGACGCACGGCAAGGTGAGCGCGGACTCCAAAACCCTGCTATCCAAAATCGGCCATATGCTGCTGATCGAACACCGCATGGTGGGGCGCGCCGAGATTGGCGACAAGCCGGAAATCCTGTGGGATTTTCCGCATCTCGGCGGACTTTATGCCAGCCTAGAGGACGAATTCGAACTGCAGGAGCGCCAGGCCGCGCTGGACCGCAAGCTGGGCCTTATTTCGGATACCGCGCAAACCCTGGCCGACGTGTGGGACAACAAGCAGCTGCACAAGCTGGAGTGGTATGTCATCGGGCTGATTCTGTTCGAGATCGTCATCAGCCTGTTTGAGCTGTCCGATAAATTTCTACGCTGACCACTCCGCAAACCGCTTCATAGCTGCCCGTAAGAATGCAGCCCCGACAGGAACATGTTGACGCCCAAAAAAGCGAACGTTGTCACCAAGAGCCCGATCAGCGCCCACCAGGCCAGCAGCGGCCCGCGCAAGCCCTTCACCAGCCGCAGGTGCAGCCAGGCGGCATAGTTGAGCCAGACGATCAGCGCCCAGGTTTCCTTGGGGTCCCACGACCAATAGCCGCCCCAGGCTTCCGCCGCCCACATCGCGCCGAGGATGGTGGCGATGGTGAAGAATGCGAAGCCCACCGCGATCACCTTGTACATCAGGTCGTCCAGCACTTCCAGCGCCGGCAGGCGTGAAGCCAGGATGCCGCGCTGCGCCAGCAGGTAGGCGCTGCCCACCATAGCCGCCAGCGAGAACGCGCCGTAGCCGATGAAATTGGCGGGGACGTGGATCTTCATCCAGTAGGATTGCAGCGCCGGCACCAGCGGCTGGATGCCGTTGGCCTGGCGGTCGAAGGTGTACCACAGGATGAAGCCCACGCCCGCATTCACCACCAGCAGCACGAAACCGCCCAGTTGGCGCGTCTGAAAGCGGCTTTCGTAGTAGAGATAGAGCAGCGAAGTGATCAGGCAGAACAGGATGAACACTTCGTACAGGTTGCTGATCGGTATATGGCCGACGTCCGGCGCGATCAGGTAGGACTCGTACCAGCGCACCATGAGGCCGGTGAAACCCATCAGCACGGCACTCCAGGTCAGGCTGCTCGCGACCTTGCCGGTGAATTGCGAGCGTGAAAACAGCGCCGCCCAGTAGGTCAGCATCGCCAGCACGAACAGCACGTTCATCCACATCACCGCGGACTGGCTCGCGAACAGGAACTTGAGGAAAAACGCCTGGTTGGCCCGCGCCAGATCGGCGTGATACTGCGTGACCCCGAACAGGCTCAAGCCTGCGATGCCCACGATCAATGGCCGCACCGGCTTCCAGAACCAGCCCAGCCAGCTGAACCCGGCCACCGCGCCGAACAGGAAGCCCTTCTCGTAGGCATCCATGTAAACACCGTAGCGGTTCAGCGCGAACACGCCGCCCGCCAGCAACAGCAGCGCATAGGCCCAATCCACCCAGGACAGGGTTTTTAAAAAGGGTTGCGGATCGGCGTAAGGTTGCGTCAGTTCCATTTCAATTCTCCATCAGTTGCTGCAGCCGGCCCTTGTAACGCTCGAACTCGGCATCGAAATCACGGCTCTTGCGCGCGCCCGACATCGCGAACAGCAGGCGCTGCGTGTCGGATTTGACCAGCAGCCAGATGCGCCGTTCCCGCACGTAAAACATCGCGAAAATACCCAGCACCAGCAAGACTGAGCCGCTGTAGACCAGGTTCTTGCCGGGCGAGCGGGTGAGCTGGAAGCCGCTGGCCTGGCGGTGCTCGAACGAAGTCAGTTGCAGATAGAACGGCGCGCCGTAGAAAAACGCATCGCTGGCGGAATTGAGGCTGTCGCGGATGAAGGCCAGGGTCGTTGCATTCGCTACCGGCGCCGGTTTGCCGGTGGCCTCGCGGCTCATGGCGTAGGCCTCGAAGGCGATGTTTTCAAGGATTTTGATATAAGTCTGCGCTGCTTTCTCCCGCTCCGCGGCGGGCACCGATTTCTCGATGAATTCGGCGACGCTGTTGAAACCGCCCTGGGCAAACAGGCCGAGCAGCTGCACCACGCTATCCTCGAACCTGCCGCGCATGGCCACATTGATGGCAGAACCCTGCAACATCCGGCCCGATAAGCGTTGGGCGATGGCCGGGGCCTGCGCCTTGTCCGACATCAGAGCACGCCAGCCCATGTAAGCCTCGATCGAGCCGTCCTCATCCAGCGGCAAGCGCAGGTAGCGGAAATTTTCACGCTGCGTGGCGCGCATGCCGGAAACCAGATAAGAACGGCCTTCCAGCTGCATTGGCTGCATGTAATTAAGGTATTCGTGCGCCTGGCCCTGCGCATCGCGCAGCTTGAAGGTCACGCTGGGGCCGACGTTGCGCGGCTTGCCCTTGCCGTCCGGGCTGAGATCCAGCACATTGAAGAGGCGGAAGTCGTCCAGTTCCAGCGTCAGCTGCGTTTGGTTCAGGGATACGGTTCCGTTGATCCTGCCGTCCACCTTGAACGGCTTGGCCTGCCCGCCCGCCAGCGGCCAGGCGTCGAATGACAGGCTGGACCCGCCGTCCTGGAAATCCGACTGGTAGATGGCGATGCCCTTGTAAACAAGCGGGTGGTTGACGCTGATGGTGGCGTTGAACGGCTCCTTGCGCGCGGGGTCGAGAATCACCACATCGCTTTCGAACGACTTGGGCTGGCCGGTGGGGTAGTGCTCAATGCGAAATTTCTTCAGCGCGATGGCGAACGGCAGTTCCTGCACCAGGTAGCCGTCGCGCATGCGCAGAAACGCCACGTCGCCGCGCGAGCCTTCCGGGACCGTCATATTGCCGCGGAACGACAGGTTGGAAACGGACAGGCGGCTTTGCGGCGGCACGGCACTGGCGGCGATATCGCGCGTTTCCACTTTTTTCCAACCCAGCATCTCCTGCATCTTGAACGGCAGGTTGCCGTCGATCAGCCCGCCGATGCAGATCACGACGATCGCGACGTGGGTCAGGGTGTAGCCCAGCCGCTGGTAAGCGCCCGCCTTGGCGGCAATCAGCACCTCGCCGCTCTGCTCGATGGTGCGGAACCGGAAGCCATTGGCGACCAGGAAGCCTTGCAGCCGCCGCAGGCCCTCGTCCTTGGGCAGTGCCATGCGGTATTCCGCCTGATGAGAAAACAGGCGCAACGAAGACTCGGTGACGTGTTCGCGCCAGGCGCGGATTTCGCGCAGCATCAGCGGCGTGTTGCGGTACACGCACAGGCTGGTGGACAGCACCAGGAAGGCCAGAATGGCGATAAACCAGCCGCTGTGATACACGTCAAACAGCCCGATGCGTTCGAAAGCGGTGAACCAGAACTGGCCGAACTGGATGATGTAATTGGTATACGGCTCGTTCTGCTTGAGCACGGTGCCGATGATAGCCGCGATGCCCAGTGTCGTCAGCAGCGTGACCGCAAAGCGCATCGAGCTGAATAAATCGTATAACTCGCGGGGAAAGCTGTGGGTATGGTTTTTCAAAATTCAGAAGCAAACAGGGGTGGCCTGCGCCACCCCTGCATCATCAGATAAAGTCAGTGAAGTCTAGTGCAGACCCTGAATATAGTCGGCCACCGCGGCGATATCCTGGTCGGACATCTTGGCGGCGATCATGCGCATCATCTTGGCCGGATCATTGGCGCGTTCACCGGCGCGGAACGCCTTGAGCTGGGCGATCACATAGTCGGAATGCTGGCCGGCAAGGCGCGGAAATTGCGCTGGGATGCCGGCGCCGGTCGGGCCGTGGCAGGCCGCACAGGCAGCCACACCGTTGCCGGGAACGCCGCCCTTGTAAATCTTTTCACCTGCCGAGCCGGGGCCGTTTTCCTTGGCGTTGCCGGGCTTGGCAACCTGCGCACCGAAATATTCACCCACCTTGATTACATCATCGGCCGAAAGAATGGCCGCCATACCGCTCATCACCGGATTCTTGCGATCCCCCGACTTGAAGTTGTTGAGCTGCTTGGCGAGATACTCGGGATGCTGTCCCGCCAGGCGCGGATTGGTGGTGACGATGCTGTTGCCGTCGGCATTGTGGCAGGCTGCGCACACGGTCGTGACTATGGTCTTGACGTCGGTCTTGGGGGCTTCGGCCTTGGGCGCCTCGGCCGCGGATACCATGCCCGCGCCCAGCAAACCGGCGACGATGAGCGCAAATGCGGGGAACTTCATATACATGCTCCTCAGTGAAATTTCAGAAATTGGCGCAATTTTATCTTATTAGCGCAAGCCCTGCATGGTACTATTTTTGCCAGAATAGTTATTTTACCAAGCTATGCCACTTTTTCAGAATGCCGCGTATTTCGCCTCCGCCCACTATCTGCATGAACTGCCGCCCGAAGACGGCTGCGTGGAAGTCGCTTTTGCCGGCCGCTCCAATGCCGGGAAATCCAGTGCGATCAACACCCTGGCCAACCACAACCGGCTGGCCTACGTCAGCAAGCAGCCCGGACGCACCCAGCTCATCAATTTCTTTACGCTGGGCAGTGGCGCCTATCTGGTGGATTTGCCGGGTTACGGCTACGCCAAGGTGCCCGAAGCGATGCGCAAGCACTGGCAGCATGTGCTGTCCAGCTACCTCGCCACCCGCCCCAGCCTGCGCGGCCTGGTGCTGGTGATGGATTCGCGCCATCCGCTGACGCCGCTGGATCGCCAGATGCTCGACTGGTTCTGCCCTACGGCCAAGCCGGTGCATGTGCTGCTCACCAAGTCCGACAAGCTGTCGCGCAGCGAAGCGATGAAAACCCTGGCCGAGGTACGCAAAGAACTGCAGACCGGCTGGGGCAACTGCACCGTGCAGCTGTTCTCCAGCCTGAAAAAACAGGGCGTGGAAGAAGCCGAGAAGGTAATAGCGCCCTGGTTGTCCGAAGGGCCAGGAACAGGATCAGTTGCGCCGGAACATTAAATCCCAGACTCCGTGACCGAGGTTTAGCCCGCGCCGCTCGAACTTGGTTTCAGGCCGGTATTCCGGCTTGGGCGCGTAATCTTGCGCGGTGTTCACCAGCAGCGGCTCGCCGCGCAGCACCTCCAGCATCCACTCGGCATACTCCTGCCAGTCCGTCGCCAGATGCAGATAGCCGCCGGGCTTGAGCCGGGAAGCCAGCAGGCTCACCAGCGGCGGCTGGATCAAGCGGCGTTTGTGATGGCGCTTCTTCGGCCACGGATCGGGAAAGTAGATATGAATACCGTCCAGCGTGCCCGGCGCAACCATATGATTGAGCACCTCGACCGCATCGTGCTGGATGATCCTGACATTGCCGACGACGTTGGCATCGAGCAGGTGCATCAGCGCGCCCACGCCGGGAGTGTGCACTTCCACGCCCAGGTAATCGTTTTCAGGATGCGCCGCCGCGATGCGCGCAGTGGCGCCACCCATACCGAAACCGATTTCCAGAATCTTGGGGGCGGCACGGCCGAAAACGGCTTGCAGATCCAGCACGGCAGCGTCATAAGCAATGCAATAGCGCGGTTGCAGTTGTTGATGCGCGCGCTGCTGCGCTTCCGAAATGCGGCCCTGGCGCAGCACGAAACTGCGGATGGGGCGTCTTTGAAGTTCGTTCATAAGGTATGCCTCTTGTCGCCACGCACAAAGCCCAGCAGCGCATGGTTGTATTCTTTGCCGAACGCGATCGCCTTGAACAACTCGCCCATTTCGGCCGGCGAGAGCAGTTTCTGCGCCTGAGCCGCGAGCGGCAGATAAGCGGCAGCGTCACGCGGCGACACTTCGGCGAGAAAATCGGTGATACCGCAATTGATCAGGAACTGGGTCTGGCTGGCGTAGCCCAGCAATGCGGTTCCGTTGGCCACCGCGGCCTCGGCGGCAGCGGTAAAATCGACGTGGGCGGTAATATCCTGCAGGCCGGGATAGAGCAAAGGGTCGTCATGCGCCTGATGGCGGTAATGGCACATCAGCGTGCCCTGCGCACGCTGCGGATGGTAATACTCGCGGCGCGGAAAGCCGTAGTCCAGCATCAGCACCACGCCGCGCTCCAGCATTCGACTTAAGCTGGCGATCAGACCGCCGGCAGCCAAGCCGACCTCGCTGACATGCCCCGGCGGCAATGCCAGTTCGCGCGCAACACCGAACAAGGGACCCGCCGTCAACGGTCTGTCCTGCCATGTAAAACGTCCGTCCCGCACCGCCACACCACGCTCGCAGAGCCCGGATTCCTGCCATGCCACCAGCGATATCGGCAACGCATCCAGCACCTCGTTACCCACGACCAGCCCGGAAAAACTGTCCGGCATCGCGTCCAGCCACACCACTTTCTGCGCCACATGCCCAGAAAGGCTGGAATTTATTCTTTTTTTCTGCGTATCGCGCAGATATGCGCTCACCTCCAGAATCAGGTAGCGCTCCGGCAGGCATCCCTGCCGATCCAGTTCGGCGAGCATATCGACCGCCAGCTTGCCGCTGCCGGCGCCGAGCTCCAGCACGTCCCCGCCGGTAACCTCCAGCACTTGCCTGGCCTGGCGCGCCAGGCAGCGGCCGAACAGGCCGGATATTTCCGGCGCGGTGACAAAATCTCCGGCCACGCCGAATTTTTCCAGGCCGGCGCTGTAATAGCCGAGCCCGGGCGCATACAGCGCCAGCTCCATGTAGCGGTCGAAGGGGAGCCAGCCGCCGGCCGCTTCGATTTCGCTGCGGATCACGGCGTCAAGGGCAGCGCTATGGGCAAGCGCGTCGGGGGATGGTTGAGGTAGGGCGGACATAGCTTATGCTACATTATAGCCTATCCGTTTTTCTGGAATCCCGCTTTGGACACCCCTCTGCAAGACAAAGTCGTGCTCATCACCGGCGGCGCCAAGCGCGTCGGGGCGGCCATTTGCCGCATGCTGCACGCCGGCGGCGCGAGACTGATGATCCATTACCGCACTTCGACAGGCGAGGCGCGGGCGCTGCAGTCCGAGCTCAACCTGCGGCGCCCGCAATCCGCCGCGATCATTCAGGGCGATCTGCTCAACGTCGCCATACTGTCCAGCCTGGTACAAGAGACGATAGCCCATTTCGGCAGGCTGGACGTGCTGATCAACAACGCCTCCAGCTACTACCCCACCGAGTTGGGCGAGATCGGCGAGGCCGAATGGGAAGACCTGATGGGTTCCAACCTCAAGGCTCCGCTGCTGCTGTCGCAGGCCGCCGCCGTGGAATTGCGCAAACAGCATGGCTGCATCGTCAACATTACCGACATGCACGTGGAGCGGCCGAAGAAAGGCTACGTGGTTTACAGCATCGCCAAAGCCGGCCTGGTGGCGCTGACCAAATCGCTGGCACTGGAACTCGCCCCCGACGTGCGGGTCAATGCTGTCGCGCCCGGACCGGTGCTGTGGCCGGAAGACAATCCGCAGTTCGACGAAGTCTATCGTCAGAGAGTGGTGTCGCAGACGCTGCTCAAACGGCTGGGAGAACCGGAAGACGTCGCGCGCGCGGTACGCTTCCTGACCCGGGATGCGCCCTTCGTCACCGGCCAGGTTCTCGCCGTCGATGGCGGCCGTTCGCTTAGTCTGTAATTTGAATTATGTCTACACCCGTTACCCATTCCAACAATTTCCTGCGCCTGCAGAAACGCCTGCAAAGCGCGGTCGGCAGAGCCATTGCCGACTTCAACATGATCGAGGGCGGCGACACCGTGCTCGCTTGCCTCAGCGGCGGCAAGGATTCGTATACGCTGCTGACGATACTGCTCGCGCTGCAAAAACGCGCGCCTGTCGATTTCCGTATCATCGCGATAAACCTCGACCAGAAGCAGCCCGGCTTTCCCGCCGACGTGCTGCCGCGCTATCTGGAATCGCTGGGCATCGAATATCGCATCGTTGAGGCGGACACCTACTCCATCGTCAAGGAAAAAATACCGGAAGGCAAAACCACCTGCTCGCTGTGTTCGCGGCTGCGGCGCGGCGTGATCTACCGCAGCGCCAAGGAACTGGGGGCGAACAAGATCGCGCTCGGTCACCATCGCGACGACATCGTCGAAACGCTGTTCCTCAACATGTTCTTCGGCGGACAAATGAAAGCGATGCCGCCGAAACTGGCGACCGACAACGGCCGGCATGTGGTGATCCGCCCGCTGGCCTATTGCGCGGAAAAAGACATTGCGGCCTACGCGCGGCAAATGGCGTACCCCATCATTCCCTGCGATCTGTGCGGTTCCCAGGAGAATCTGCAGCGCCGGAAGGTAAAAGACATGCTGCAAGCCTGGGAACGCGAATATCCCGGTCGCAGCGAAAAGATTTTCCGGGCGCTGGCCAACGTCACCCCGTCGCATCTTGCCGACACCGGGCTGTACGATTTCGCCTCGCTTTCCGCCTCCGCACCCGACGATGAAGATCCGCTATTCGATACGGAGCGACACGAAGCCGGCGCGGCCCTCAACCTGGCGCACGCGAACGGCACGCACATCACCTTTGTTCGCCACCCGGACGGAGAATAGGCGAATACTCTACCGCACGCGGCGGATGTAATCGCCGACCGTTTTCTCGAACCGCTCCGCCATCTGCGGCTGCGCGGCATAGCGCTCGAGCTTGCCGGTCATCGCGGCATCCAGCAATTGCAGGCGTTGCGCCGGTGCGGGATGGGTCTTGAACATCAGCGCCAGGCTGCTGTCCTGCGCGTTCATCGCTTCCAGCGTCTGCAATACCGCCGGCAGGCCATACGGATCGTAACCGGCACGCGCGGCGAGCACCACGCCGATGCGGTCGGCTTCGAACTCGTCGTTCTTGTCCAGACCGCGCACATACAGTTCGGTGCCGGCGCTTATGGCTTTCTGCGCCAGATCTCCGCGCTGGGCATTGTCCGCCGCCAGGCTGACGAGGTCGGCCAAAATGCCGGTCTGCGCATTCTTCTGGATCGCCTGCAAGTGATGGCGCTTGAGCACATGGCCGATTTCATGCGCCAGCACTCCCGCCAGTTCCGCTTCGCTGCGCATGCGCAGCAGCAGGCCGCGCGTGACGAACACATAGCCGCCCGGCGCGGCGAACGCATTGATGCTGTCGCTGTCCAGCACGCCGAAGCGCCAGGGCAGGTCGGCACGCTCGGTTTGCAGCGCGAGCCACAAGCCGAGCCGGTTGACATAGGCTTGCAGCTTTTCATCCTGCACCAGCGGAACCGCGCCCAGCAGGTTGGCGGCAACGCCGCTGCCAATCTCGGCCTCGCCCCTGTCGTCCACCGGCTTCAGATCCTTGGTCTTGCCGATCACGTCCACCAGCTTATTAATGTTAAGCTCGAATGCCGCGGCGTTCAGCGCCCAGCCCAGCAGCATGCCCAGCACTCCAGCCAACAGGCGCCTGCTCATTTCCGTCCCCCTCCCGATGCAGCATTACCGCTTCCAGCATCGGCAATATAGTCAATGGTCTGGCGCCGCAACGCGGCCTTGCCGGCAAAAGCTTCGGCATCTTTTTTGGCGGCGGCGAAGCTATCCAGCTTTTTCACCGCCTCCGGTGCCGGCTTGGCGTTTTTCAGGTCTTCCGGGCTGAGGCCGCGCACGCCGGTAGCGACGGTGACGCCGGTGCTGCCGGAGCGCCCGCTGCGCGCCACGTTCCACAAGGTGCCCAAGCCGCTGTCGCCCTTGGCATCGGCACTGCCGCCCAGCTTGACGCCGGTCATCTTGAGCCAGCCGCTATCGCCGCCGGCGGATTTGACCTGCATCCAGCCGCCCTGGCGCTTGACGATTTCCACCGCGCTGCCGGCCGGCAGCGTCGCCACGGTGCCCGCGTCGATGAAGGGTTCGCTCTTGAGCTCGGTACCGGCCAGGGTCTGCGCCGTTTCGCCCGCGCCAGCCATGCCGCTGAACCAGCACAGCGCCGCGGCTATCACCGCGATTTTCAAATGCCCTGCGTTCATGTTCTTTTCCTGGGTTCGAATAAATGTACCGGCTGCGCCCTGCCCTTGACCTGGTAGCTGCCGCAATCGACGAATTCGAACGGACAGCCGGCGTCCAGTTGGCATAAACGCCGGGTTTCCTCGGAAACCAGAATGCGCGCGATGCCTTTGGTCTGCCCTTCGATGCGGCTCGCCAGGTTCACGGTATCGCCGATCGCGGTGTAATCCTGGCGACTGGTGGCGCCGATAAAACCCACCACCGCCGGCCCGCTATGGATGCCAATGCCGATTTCCAGCTCCTGCCCCAATGCGCCCGCGCTTTTACGGAAAGCCTCCAGCCGTTCGCTCATCGCCAGCGCCGCATGCACCGCCCGCAGCGCGTGATCCGGCTGCTCGGCGGGCGCGCCCCAAAATGCCATGATAGCATCGCCGATATATTTATCCAGCGTGCCCTCCTGCTCGAAAATCACTTCCGCTTGCTGCGTGAAATAGCGGTTCAACAGATCGACCACGACTTCCGGCGGATTGGCTTCGGACAATGTCGTGAAACCGCGGATATCGGAAAACAATACGCTGATTTCGCGGCTTTGCCCGCTCAGTGAAGCGGTTGTTTCACCGCGCCCCACCAGCAACTCGACCACGCGCGGATCGAGAAACCGGCCGAAGGTGCTCACCGCCTGCATGCGGCTGCGCCGCTCCGCCAGGTACTCCCGCAGCGCCAGCGCGGCATACTGCGCCCAAGCGAAGGCCAGCGGGGAAAGCACCGGCACCAGCCAGCGCAGCCCCACCGCAACATAACTGCCGGCCAGCAGCAGCCCGGTGCCGCCGAACAGACCCAGCCCGATGAACAGCGGATGGCGGTAGCGCGCGAACAACAGCGTCACCATCGCCGCCAGCAACACGGCCAGGGATGGCGCCCAGACGCCTGGCGCCTGGCGCATCGGATTTCCGCGCTTGAGGTTGTCGATGGCCGTCGCCAGGATTTCCACGCCGGGGTAAAAGCCATCCACCGGCGTCGCGCGGATATCGTGCAGCCCGGTCGCGGTGGCGCCGATGATGACGATCTTGCCGCGGAACTCGTCCGTGGGCCGCAACGGCTGCTTGCGCTGCATGTCCTGATAGACATCCCAATAAGAAACGTAGCGGAAGGCAAGGGCAGGACCCCGCCAGTGCAGCGCAATCACGTCCTCCGCCGGCAACGCATAGCCCAACCCCTGCGCCACGCGCGCGGGCAGCGCGGGGATGCGCCAACCCTGCGCGTCCATGCTCAGGTAGAACCGGCGCACCACCTTGTCGTCGTCGGCCAGCGCGTTGTGTATGCCCAGCCGCCCGGTTTCAAGCATCGCCGGCAGCGGCAATACCATCGCCACGCGGGCATCCGGCTTGGCGGCAGGGCCGGGCGTGATGCCCAGCTGCGGGCCGAACTGCGCCAGCGACAGGCCGGCGGCAGGGTCGCCGTCTTCCAGGCGCAGCATAGGGAAATAAGTATTGTCGGTAGCGCGGATGGTTTGGGCGAAATAGTCGTCCGCTTCTTTGCGCGCCAGGTCAGGATCGCTGAACAGCACGTCGAACACGATCGCGCGCGGATGCTGTTTTTCCAGGCCTTCGACAAGCTCGGCATGCACCGAGCGCGGCCATGGCCAGCGCCCCAGCGAATCGGAAAAATTTGCCAGGCTGCGTTCGTCGATATTGACGATGACGATATCGGGATCTGCGTCCGGCACTCGGGCCTGCCACCGCACGAAAGTATCCAGCAGGCGGTTTTCCAGCGGCTGCAACAGATGCAGCCAGCCGAATTCCAGCGCCATTGCCGCCAACAATACGGCCATGCCGAGCAGCAGCCTGCGGGATAGGATGTTTTGCATTTACCGCATCATAAACCACCTTTTTTATGTGTAGCGATACTCCCGCCCTCTTGCCCTCACGGAAGCTTTGCTCTTATTATCTGCCGCTTCGCCATCCATTTTGCCCAATCCATGTCCAAGTTGCTGATCGTCGAGTCGCCATCCAAGGCCAAGACACTGAACAAGTATCTTGGCAAGGACTATCAGGTGCTGGCCTCCTACGGTCACGTGCGCGACCTGATTCCGAAGAACGGTGCGGTCGACACCGAGCACGGCTATGCGATGAAATACGAGGTGATCGACCGCAACGCCAAGCATGTCGATGCGATCGCCAAGGCCGTCAAGCAATCCGACGAAATCCTGCTGGCGACCGACCCGGATCGCGAAGGCGAAGCCATCGCCTGGCATATCGCGGAAATCCTCAAGTCGAAGAAACTGCTCAAGGACAAGCCCATCCGCCGCGTGGTATTCCACGAAATCACCAAATCCGCGGTGCAGCACGCGGTGGACAACCCGCGCGAGATCGCGATGCCGCTGGTCAATGCACAGCAGGCACGGCGCGCGCTGGACTATCTGGTGGGGTTCAACCTGTCGCCGCTGCTGTGGAAGAAAATCCGCCGCGGGCTCTCCGCCGGGCGCGTGCAAAGCCCGGCGCTGCGGCTCATCGTCGAGCGCGAACTGGAAATCGAGGCTTTCGTCAGTCGCGAATACTGGACGATACATCTCAATGCCCGCAAGCAGCGCCAACTGGTGGACGCCAGACTGGTGCAATACCAGGGCAAGAAACTGGAGCAGTTCGACATCGCCAGCGCCGCACAGGAACAGGAAGTGGTCGGCAAGCTGCTGGCCGCCAGCGCCGGCAAGGCCTTGGTGACACGGGTCGAGAAGAAGCAGAAGCAGCGCAGCCCGGCCGCCCCGTTCACCACTTCCACCCTGCAACAGGAAGCGGTGCGCAAATTGGGCTTTACCACGTCGCGCGCGATGCGCATTGCCCAGCAGCTGTATGAAGGCGTGGATATCGGCAGCGGCACCGTGGGCCTGATCACCTATATGCGTACCGATTCGTTCAGCCTGGCGGCGGAAGCGGTGATGCAGATTCGCGACCACATCAAGCGCAATTTCGAGCCGGAATACCTGCCGAAATCGCCGATCATGTACAAGACCAAGTCCAAGAGCGCACAGGAAGCGCACGAAGCGATCCGCCCCACCGACATCGGCCGCACGCCGGCCAGCCTGCGCGCGCACCTGACGCCGGAACAGTTCAAGCTCTACGACATGATCTGGAAACGTGCACTGGCCTGCCAGATGGCGCCTGCCAGATTCGACGCAGTGAGCGTCGACATCACCGTCGGCGGCGACGCCAATGTTTTCCGCGCCACCGGCCAGACGCTGGTTTTTCCCGGCTTTATCGCCGTCTATACCGAAGGCGCCGACGACACCGAAGAGGAGGGCGAAAGCAAGCTGCCGGTGCTGGAAGTCGGCGAAACATTGGATATCGACAAGATTTTCGGCGAGCAGCATTTCACCGAGCCGCCGCCGCGCTACACCGAAGCCAGCCTGGTGAAGGTGCTGGAAGAATACGGCATCGGCCGTCCTTCCACCTATGCCAGCATCATCTCGACGCTACAGGACCGCGAGTACGTGCTGCTGGACAAAAAGCGCTTCACGCCGACTGACGTCGGCCGCGTAGTCAATAAATTTCTCACCGAGCATTTCACCAAATACGTCGACTACGGCTTTACCGCCGAACTGGAGAACGAACTGGACGAGATCGCCGAAGGCGGACGCGAATGGATTCCGGTGCTGGACGATTTCTGGCAAGGACTCAAAGGGCAGATCGAAAGCAAGGGCGAGGTGGAGCGTCCGGGCACCGAAATACTGGATGAAGCCTGCCCCAAGTGCGGCAAGCCGCTCAACAAACGCCTGGGCAAGCGCGGCAGCTTCATCGGCTGCACCGGCTACCCGGAATGCGACTACACCCGCAACATGGATGGCAACGGCGGCGAAGAGAATACCCCGGTCGTGCTCGGCCTGGACCCGGATTCCGGCAAGGAAGTACGCCTGCTGGTCGGCCCTTACGGCCCGTATGTGCAACTGGGCGAGGCGGAAGGCAAGGCCAAGCCCAAGCGCATGAGCGTTCCGCCCGAGTTCAAGGCGACAGGCGTGGATTTGAACGCCGCGCTGCAATTGCTGGCCTTGCCGCGCGAGGTTGGCCACCACCCGGATACCGGCAAGAAGATCGTCGCCAATATCGGCCGCTTCGGCCCGTACCTGAACCACGACGGCAACTTCAAGTCCATTCCCAAAACCGACAGCGTGTTCGCCATCGACCTGCCGCGCGCACTGGAAGTGCTGGCAATGGCCAAGGGCAAGAATGCGCTACGCGTGCTGGGCAACCATCCGCAAGACGGCGGGGAAGTGGCGATCTACGACGGCCGCTACGGCGCTTATGTACAGCATGGGAAAGTCCGGGCTACGCTGGGCAAGACCGAAAGCGTGGACGCGCTGGAGTTGGACCGCGCGCTGGAACTGCTCGCAGCCAAGGCCGAGAAGGACAGCAAGGGAACAGGTAAAGGTAAAAAACCCGCCGCTCGCAAATCGGCGGCGAAGAAGAAGGCCGCTTAGCCGACCGACCCGGCAGCGCGCCGGCTGCCGAGAGTGCTGCTTTCCATCCACTTGCGGATGCGCTGCGCATCGCCGATTCGCGTATATTTACCCCACGAATCCAGCAGCACGATAATCAGCGGCTGATCGGCAATCTGGGCCTGCATCACCAGGCAGCGTCCCGCTTCATTGATGTAACCGGTTTTGGACAGTCCGATATCCCAGCTGCCGTTACGCACCAGGATATTGGTGTTGCGGAACTCTACCGGACGGCGGTAGCCGTTCACGTTCACATCGTACTCAGGCGTAGTCGTGATGCTGCGGATCTCCGGATACTGGTAAGCAGCCTTGACCATTTTCACAAGGTCTTCCGCAGTGGAGACATTTTCGCTGTTCAAGCCGGTCGGATCGACGAACCGGGTACGCGTCATGCCCAGTTCGACCGCTTTGGCATTCATCGCCGAAACAAAAGCCGCCATGCCTTGGGGGGTGGTCCTGGCCAACGCCGATGCCGCGCGATTTTCGGAAGACATCAGCGCCAACTGCAGCATGTCGCGACGCGACAACTGCGTGCCTACACGCAGCCGCGAACCGGTGCCTTTCAGTGTATCCACATCGCCGTCGCCAACGGCGACGACCTCATCCATAGGTAAATGCTGGTCCAGTAGCACCATCGCCGTCATCAGCTTGGTCACCGAAGCGATCGGCGTCGATACACCGGTACTTTTGGCATACAGCGTTTCGCCGGTATTCTGATTGACAATCAGCGCCTTGGAAGAAGCAAGACGCAACTCGCCGCCGGGGGTTACGAATACGGACTCATCGCCGCTGTTGGGATGGAACGCGACGGCGCGCGCACGATAAGCACCGTCGGAACGCAGGGTACTGATAATGCGCTTGGGATTGGCGGTTTTTTTCTTGTGCAGCGTTTTTTTAGCGGCAGCGGGACGATCGGAATTACGGACAGCCTCTGCGGGCAATGGCATTAACGATAATGCAAGCAGGCCGCAAAACAGTAATCGAAAATGCCGCATTGGAAGCCTCCCCAGATGAATCGGCTCATCATAGCCAAAACAAATTGGCTTGTCATCATAAAAATCAGGCAGCTATCGCTACTTACTCATGTTTATCGTTAAATTCCCTATGGACTTTAATTTCATGCATATTGTGCAATCCGGGAAACCGCCTCACGCTCGACATATTGATCCTACAAGGAAAGCAGGGAGTATTAAGTTGAGTGCGCTCTATTCGCGGCTTGCAAGGCAAGTCGCAGAAAGGCATACTTCAACTCGACTTTTCGTTCAATCAAAGGAGGTTAAACCGTGACTACCGTAACCCTCAAAGGCGAACCATTGAATGTGGGGGGCACGTTCCCTAAAGTCGGAGATATTGCCCGCAGCTTCATGCTGGTGGACAAGGACCTCAATGACGTATCCCTCAGCCAATTCGCGGGGTTACGCAAGATCCTCAATATCGTCCCCAGCCTGGACACGCCGGTATGCGCCACCTCCGCCCGCAAGTTCAACGAAATCGCCAGCCTGCTGCCGAATACGGTGTTGATCGTGATCTCGGCGGACCTGCCGTTCGCGCAGGGGCGGTTTTGCGCCGTGGAAAACCTGCAGAACGTCGTCACGCTTTCCACCATGCGCGGGAGGGACTTTAACAAGGATTACGGCGTGATGATTACCGATTATCCGCTGGCCGGCTTATGTGCCCGCGCGGTCATCGTGCTGGATGAAAACGACAAAGTCCTGTATGCGGAGCTGGTGTCGGAAATTACCAACGAGCCGAATTACGAGGCTGCGCTCACCGCTGCGCGCTATATCTCGGTCTGATCTTCCTGCGCCAGGGCCTGCTGCAGGCGCTGGCGCAATAACGCCTCCATCTGCGGACACAACTCCGCAATGGCCTGATCCAGCGCTTTATTCAGCGCCGGCCGCACTGTTTGTGCCAGCGCATTTTCCAGCACCTCCGTCATGACGGGCAGAGCCGCGTCCATCGCCTGCTCCAGCTTTTCTTCCGCAGACAGCTCCGGCAACGCGGCATCCTCGGATGCCGGCTCATGCGGCACAGCCTCTTCCAGCTCCGGCCGATATACTTCGGTCAACACCGGGATCGAAGCTTCCGATACGGCCGGAGGCGGGGGCGGCGGATCGGATTCCGGTTGTCCGCGTCGCACCAGCGCATCCAGCCTTTCCAGCACCTCCTCGAAGCGATCGTCGTCGCGCTCCGGCAGAACATTGGTCATAGACTCTTTCCCGTCATGTCGTGGCGATGGATTTCATACCCGCGATCACGATAAAACTTGTACCTGAGCCGCGCCGCAGTCCTGTCTTCCTCATCCAGCCCAACCACTTCTATCAGTCGCCGGAAGCGGCTGAAAAAAGCCGGATGCGACTCGCACAGGTTGAGCAGAATATCGTCGTGGACCATTACCGAACTGTCGTGGTCCACGATCAGCGGCGTTTCCGCCGCCAGCGGATGCCGGCTGCGGCAATGCGGCAGAAAGCCGGTCTGCTGACAGGTCCACAACAGGGTTTCCACCTCCTCGGTCGCCCTGGGGTCGGAGGTCAGCAAGAACATCCGCGTGCATTGCTCCAGCGACTTTGCGCCCAGTCTGGCGGCGAGGCGGTACTTATCGCTGGTGTTGAAGTAGAAATCGATCTGCGTCATTAATGGCAACTGGCACGCTTCAGCAGAAAATGCGTCAGCAAAGGCACCGGACGGCCGGTCGCGCCCTTGTCCTTGCCGGACCTCCAGGCGGTGCCGGCGATATCGAGATGCGCCCAGTCGAACTTCTTGGCAAACCGGGACAGAAAACATGCCGCGGTAATGCTGCCTGCCGGCCTGCCGCCGATATTGGCCACGTCGGCAAAATTGGTCTTGAGCTGCTCGTGATACTCATCCCACAGCGGCATCGGCCAGGCGCGGTCGAAGGCCTCATCGCCGGCATTGGCCAGCTCCTTCACCAATCCGTCTTCGTTGCCGAACAGCCCCGTGGCATGATGGCCCAGCGCGATGACGCAAGCACCGGTAAGCGTGGCGACATCCACGACGGTTTCCGGCTCGAAACGTTCGGCATAGGTCATCGCATCGCACAGGATCAGCCGGCCCTCGGCATCGGTATTGAGCACCTCTATGGTCTGACCCGACATGCTGGTGACGATATCGCCCGGCTTGTTGGCATCGCCGTCCGGCAAGTTTTCGCAAGTCGGGATCACGACCACCAGATTGACCGGCAGGCCGAGCTCGGCGACCGCTTTCAGGGCGCCCAGCACGCTCGCGGCGCCGCACATGTCATACTTCATCTCGTCCATTTCGCCGGCCGGTTTTAGCGAAATGCCGCCCGCGTCGAAAGTGATGCCCTTGCCGATCAGCACCACCGGTTTTTGGCTGGCCTTACCCTTGCGGTACTGCAAAACGATGAGCTTGGGTGGCTGCCGGCTGCCCCGCGCCACGGAAAGCAAGGAACCCATGCCGAGCTTTTCCATGTCGGCACGCTCCAGCACTTCAAGCTGCAAACCGTAGCTCCGCGCCAGTTCGCCCGCCTGCTCGGCAAGATAAGCGGGAGTGCATATGTTGCCGGGCAGATTGCCCAGGTCCTTCGCCAGACGCGCACCACCGGCAATCGCCAGGCCACGCTTGAGCGCCATGTCGACGCGCTTCAAGTCGTTGCGCTGCGGCACATTGATAACCAGGCGGGACAGTCCGCGATATTCCTCCGGCTTTTTGCAGGCGGGATGCGCGAAACGATAAACCGAGCCCGAGGTCACCTCCACCATCTGCTCGACACGCCAGCCCAGATCGCGGCGCCGGACCGACAGTTCGGCCAGGAAACTCGCCGCATCGCCGGCCCCGGTTCCATCCAGAGCCTGGATCGAAGCCTGCACCGCCTGCCGGTAGGCGCGCTCCTGGAATTCACGCTCCTTGCCGCAGCCCACCAACAGTACGCGCTCGCAAAGCGTGCCGGGCACATTGTGCACCAGCAACGTGGAACCCAACTTGCCATCCATGTCGCCACGACGCAGTATCGCGGACAGATAACCGTCTGCGGCACGATCAATGGCGGCGGCGGCATCGGACAATTTGCGATGTTCAAATACGCCGACAATGACGCAGGCATTGCGCTGCTTTTCCGGATTACCGTTTTTTATGCTAAATTCCATCGTAAATAAGCCTTTGTAAGATTCATGGACATTTTTCCAGATTATCCACCGTTTTTCCCGACAACGTCAAAACCCCGATGATTTTTAAACGTTCCCTGCTGCAAGAACTGTTTGTTACCGCATTGAGCAGTTTTCTGGTACTGCTCGGAATCATGGTGGCGCAAAGAATCACCTATTATCTAGGGCTCGCCGCGCGCGGCGGCGTGGCCAGCGACGCCATCGCTGCACTGCTGGGTTTCAGCATGCTCCGCTTCCTGCCGCTGCTGCTGGCGCTGACCTTATTCATTGCAGTGCTGATGACGCTGTCACGCTGGCATCGCGACAGCGAAATGGTGATATGGTTCACCTCGGGCCAGGGCGTTTATGCGCTGATCCGGCCATTGCTCACTTTCGCGTTGCCCGTGATCGCGATTATCGCCCTGTTGAGCCTGTTTGTCGTGCCATGGGCGACCCAAAAAGGCAACGACTTCCGCGAGCAGATGGAACGCCGGGACGAGCTTTCGACATTGGTGCCGGGGGTATTCAAGGAATCGAAAAATGCCGAGCGCGTATACTTCGTGGAAAGTTTTTCTTTGTTGCAGAATAAAATCAATAATATCTTCGCGCAATCCATACAGCATCAAAAACTGGGGATTATTGTCGCCAAGGAAGGTTCGCACGACACCGACAAGAATGGCGACACGTTTTTGACATTGATCAATGGCCGGAGGTATGAGGGCACGCCCAATACCCCCGAATACGGGATCATGGAGTTCGAGCGCTATATGTTGAGAATTGAGCCGGCGGAAGCCAAACAGGAACCGCCTTCGCCAAAATCCAAATCCAGCCCGGAGCTGTTCCAGGAGCATACGCCGGACAACAATGCCGAATTGCAATGGCGGCTATCGATGCCGATTTCCGCTTTTTTACTGGTGTTGCTCGCGATTCCGTTATCCTTTGTCGACCCGCGTGCCGGGCGCTCGGCCAACCTGATTCTGGCCTTGCTGGTTTACATTATTTACAACAACGTGTTGTCGATTCTCCAATCCTGGGTAGTCCGCGGCAAGCTCACACCGCTGGTCGGCCTATGGCCCGCCCATATTGCGGTATTGCTGCTGTTCGTCTACCTGTTCTATAGGCGACTGTTTTTATTGCCGCTATTGCCGCGGTGGCTGTTGCGATGAGAATCATCAACCGTTATTTGGCGCAGGAAATTCTCAGCAGCACCTTGCTGGTTACGCTTGGGCTGCTGGCGATGTTCTCTTTCTTCGACTTGATCCAGGAACTCGATAGCCTGGGGCATGGCAATTACCATCTGGGCATGGTGCTGTTTTTCGTGCTGCTGTCCGCCCCCGGCCATATTTATGAAGTAACGCCGGTCGCGGTACTGCTCGGCGCATTGTATTCACTGGCACAGTTTGCGCGGCATTCCGAGCTGGTCGTAATGCGCGTCAGCGGCGTGTCCCGAGCCAACATCGGGCTGGCGCTGCTGCGTATCGGCGCCATATTTGCCGTCCTCACGTTCCTGATCGGCGAACTGGTAACGCCGATTACCGAAAAAACCGCGCAGAAAATGCGTCTGCAGGCCAAGAACGACGTGGTGGCACAGGAATTCCGCTCCGGCTTGTGGGTCAAGGACGGAACCAGCTTCGTCAATATCGAAGAAGTATTGCCGGACGCCAGTTTGCACGACATCCACATTTACGAGTTCGACCCCGATTTTCGCTTGCGCGTCGTCAACAATGCCAAAAGCGGATTTTACGAAAAGGAGCGCTGGAATCTGCGCGACGTCACGCAAACCAGTTTTGCGGAAAAGAAAATCCGGATCGCACATTACGATCAGGCTTACTGGCAATCGGTCATAAAACCCGAATTGCTGAACGTACTGCTGGTAGTGCCGGAAAAAATGGCCGCGTGGAATCTGTATTTCTACATCAAGCACCTGAGCGACAACCATCAAAAAACCACGCGCCAGCAAATCGCCCTATGGTCAAAACTGGTCTATCCGATCGCCTGCCTGGTGATGGTGATACTTGCGCTGCCATTCGGCTTTCTGCAACAACGCACCGGTGGCATAGGGGCGAAAATATTCGCCGGCATCATGATAGGCATCAGTTACCAGGTATTCAATCGTCTGTTCGTGCACCTCGGCTTATTGAACGACTGGGCGCCGATCGTGAGCGCCACGCTGCCCACCTTGCTGTTTCTGATGGGAGGGATGGCAATGCTGGTATGGATGGAGAAGCGCTAGACCAGCACCAGGCGCGTGCCGGCCAGGCGATCATGCAAAAAGCACTGCTCGCGATCGAACAATGCCCACCACCAGCCGGCACCGAATAAAGCCAGTCCCGTAAAGGCCAGCAGGAAGCGCATTGACGCGACCTTAATGCCGACTTCTGCACCCCCGGCAGTCAACAGACGAATACGCCAGGTCCGCATCGCGAGCGTCTGGCCTCCATGCGTCCAGAACCAGACAAAATACGCGGCCATAACGGCCAACAGATAACCCTGGAATGCATAACGGCGCGGCGCATCTACCGCGCTGCCAAACAGAAAAATAAAAATGAAGGCAGCGACGAAAAGGACGGCGAGCAGCAGCAGCCCGTCATAGGCGCCGGCCGCAATTCGCCGCAGGATACTGGGAAACCTCAACGGATCAGTTGCCGAGATCGTCTTCAGGTGCCGGCGTAGGCGGAGAATTGCGCAACTTTTGCCGTTCCGCGTCGGAAAGATCGTGATACTCACGCCATTTGCGGCGCAACTCTTCCTGCTTGTCCGGCGGCAATGCTCGGAACTGCTGATATTGCTTGCGCGCCCCTTCGCGTTCGTAAGGGGTCATGCGGCTCCAGTCCGTCAGCCGCTTTTGTACCCGCTGTTGCTGATCCTTGGACATTCTTGGGTAATCGCGGGCGATGTCCAGCATTTTTTCACGCTGCCACGGCCGCAAGGCATCCCACTCCGTGCTGAGGGGCGCCAGTACCTGGCGCTGCTCATCGCTTAGCTGCGTCCATTTGGGCTCGCTCTCGGCGTGCGCGAATATAGCCGCACAAAGCAGAATCACAGCTGCGACGAATGTTCTAACCATGCAACAAACTCCTTATCGGCATATGCTTCGGGTGGCAATTCGGATGCCAGCAACAGCGCATCGGTATCGATGGGCTCGTGGCCGTTGGTCGTTAATGTCGAGCTTACGGCCGCAGCCAGCGCCACGAGCAGCAACAGTACCGGTAGCCAGAACCGGTAGCCTCCCAGATGGGAAAATTCCACAACATGATGCCATCCTGCCAGGATCGGCCGCAATGTCGCGGCATGGACAGGTTGAGCCATAGCCGCAACCGCCTGCTGACGTGCCGCGGCAAGGTGCGCCGCAGTTGCGGCATCGATGGATTGCGTGCCGCTCTCGAGCACGCTTACGATTTTTTGGGCAAATTCCGTTTCGTTTATCATAATTCCACTCCCTCCGTCCGCAAGGTTGAGGCAAGTGCATGCACGGCGCGCGAACAATGGGTTTTTACGCTCCCCTCGGAGCAGCCCATTGCCGCCGCCGTTTCAGCGACATTCATATCATGCCAGTAACGCAGCAGAAAGGCTTCCCGTTGACGCGCCGGCAGCTTTTGCAACGCGTGCTCGATAATGGTTAGCGTTTGTGAACGCCCGACTTGGACTTCCGGATCGTTGCTGTCGCCGGCATCACCCGCGAGCGTTTCCAGCGGGTCGTGCTCATCCTCTCCATCATTACCGCCGGAGAACGACGACAGCAGCGTCGTCCACAGATTGCGTACTTTCTGCCGCCGAAAATAATCGCGGATCGCATTCTGCAAGATGCGCTGGAACAGCATCGGCAATTCATTGGCCGGCTGCGCCCCGTATTTTTCCGCCAGTCGCATCATCGCATCCTGCACAATGTCCAGCGCCGCATGATTATCCCGAACCGCATAGGCGGCCTGCTTGTAGGCACGCCGCTCTGCTTGCGCGAGAAAATCCGACAGTTCCTTGGGAGTTGCCATATCGGCCCAATCATAACAGCAGGTCAGCGATTTTTGGATACGTTTTAGGTACAATCAGCGCATGCTGAAACTCTTACTCCTGGTATTGGCGGCATGGCTGATTATCGGCATTCTGAAACACCGCCGGACTTCGACCCACCGTGCGCCGCCGGCCGAAAAATCTGCAAATATGGTGCGTTGCGACATATGCGGAGTTCATCTGCCGGAAAGCGAAGCCATCCTGAGCAATCGATTGCACTATTGTTGCGAAGCCCATTTCCTGCAACGCAAGCAAGAATGACCCCCACCCCTGGCACGCGACCGGACGGCTACTGGCGATCCCTGCTCTTTCTCAATCTTTACCGACTTGCCGTTGCCGGATTATTGCTGACGACATGGGCCGTCATGTCTGCGCGTCCTTCGTGGGCTGAATATAACGTCAGCCTGTTTGGCTCGACCGCAGCCGTTTATCTGCTGGCCGGGGCCGCTTCCACCATCGCCGTCAAAATACGCTGGCCGCGCTTCAACCGCCAGCTCACGCTGCAGGTGGTCGGCGACATTCTGTTCATTACGACGCTGATGTATGCCAGCGGCGGCGTAAGAAGCGGCTTCGGGCTGCTGCTGGTGATCGCGATCGCCGCCGCCAGCCTCGTCAGCCAGGGGCGGTTGGCCTTGTTTTATGCCGCCGTCGCCTCCATCGCCATTTTGCTCGAGCAATCATGGGAGTTGCTGACCGAAATCGACAAGTCTCCGGATTACACGCATGCGGTAATGCTGAGCCTGAGCTTCTTCGCCACGGCGCTGCTGGCCCACAGCCTCGCCCGCCGGACGGAGGAAAGCGAGGCGCTGGCTTCGCAGCGCGGCGTGGACCTGGCAAACCTGGCCGAAGTGAATCAGCTGATCATCCGCGATATGCCGGACGGCGTGCTGGTCGTCGACCAGCAGTTGCATCTGCGCCAATTGAACGATCAAGCGCGGGCCTTGCTCGCGATGCCAGGTTCCGTCCGGGAAAATACCTTGCTCGACGACTGCGCACCGGCGCTATCGGCACTGTTGCGGGACTGGATGTCCGGCAAGCTCGACAGCGAGAACAATCACAAGCTCGCTATTGCCGGCCGGGACCTGCAGCTGCGCTTTGCGCAAGTGGGAGCGGGGCGCGAACAAGGGGCGGTAGTGTTTATTGGCGACATGAGCCAACTGCAATCGCAGGCGCAACAACTGAAATTGGCCGCGCTCGGCAGGTTGACCGCCAACATCGCACATGAAATTCGCAATCCCTTGAGCGCCATCAGCCATGCCGCCCAGCTATTGTCGGAAGACACCAGCGCAGACGCCACCCAGTTGCGCCTGCTGAATATCGTCGGCGCCAATGTGCAACGCCTGGACGGCATGGTGCAGGATGTCCTGCAACTCAATCGCCGCGACAGGGCCAGACCCAGGCTGATCAAAGCCGCCTCGTTTCTGCCGGAGTTTCATGCCCAGTTCTGTCAGATGGAAGGCATCCCGGAAGACTCCTTTGCGCTGAGCTCGATGTCCGGCTTGCCGGATTTCCTGTTCGATCCGAGCCATCTGCAACAGATATTGTGGAATCTTTGCCGCAATGCCTGGCGTCATTCCGGCAAATCCGCGGGCAGTTTGCGGCTTATGCTCGGGTCGAACGGCACTCGCATACAACTCGATGTTGCAGATGACGGCCCGGGCGTAAGCAGCGAGTCGCTCGCGCACCTGTTCGAACCTTTTTTTACCACCGAACCCAGCGGTACCGGCCTTGGGCTATATATTGCCCGCGAGTTATGCGAAGCCAACGGTGCCTGGATAGAATATATCGCCTCCTCCAGGGGAGCCGTATTTCGCATACACGCCAGGAGAGAAATATGATGATGCAGGCAACCTGCCTGATCGTAGACGACGAGGCCGATATCCGCGAATTGCTGATATTGACGCTCGAGCGCATGGGCATTACCGCCGATAGCGCCAGCTGCGTTACCGAGGCCAGAACGCTGTTGAAAAACCGGTCTTATAACCTTTGCTTGACCGACATGCGCCTTCCAGACGGCGATGGGCTGGATCTGGTGCGCCATATCGGCCAGCATCACCCGGGCTTGCCGGTGGCAGTGATTACTGCTTATGGCAGCGCCGAAAACGCCGTTGCCGCGCTCAAGGCCGGCGCATTCGATTATCTGTCCAAACCGATATCGCTCAAGCAACTGCGCCCATTGATAGAATCCGCGTTGCGGCTCACCGTCCCGGAAACTGCCGAAGCCGAACAACAGGCTCTATTGGGTGAGTCGCCGCCCATACGCCAGGCACGCGCGATGATCGAGAAACTGGCACGCAGCCAGGCACCGGTGCATATCTGCGGCGAATCCGGCACCGGCAAAGAACTGGCCGCGCGCCTGATCCACAGCAGCGGCCCCCGCCGTGAAGGCCCTTTTGTGCCCGTCAATTGCGGGGCGCTCCCGGAAAATCTGATTGAAAGCGAGTTTTTCGGCTATCGCAAAGGCGCCTTTACCGGCGCCCAGCAAGATCGCGAAGGTTTTTTTCAGGCAGCGGGCGGCGGTACTCTATTCCTCGACGAAGTCGCCGATCTGCCTTTGCCGATGCAGGTCAAGCTGCTGCGCGCCATTCAGGAAAAAAAGGTGCGCAAGATCGGCAGCACGCAGGAGGATCCGGTAGATGTACGCATTATCAGTGCGACTCATCGCAACCTGACGCAAATGCTGGAGAACGGCCATTTCCGCCAGGATCTCTATTACCGGCTCAACGTGATCGAACTGAAAATGCCGGCATTGCGCGAGATGCCGCAGGATATCCCGACGCTGGCCTCCAGGATGCTGGAGAAGCAGGCCGGGCTGCTCGGCATTCCTCTGCCGGTGCTGGATAAAACGGCAGAGGCGGCCTTGATGCGGCATCCGTTTCCGGGCAACGTGCGCGAACTGGAGAATGTGCTGGAACGCGCGCTGGCATTATGCGATGGCCAAGCCATTACTGTGGAAGACTTATGCCTGGACGGCAGCTCGCCATCCAAATCAGGGGGGGCAATGGTGCCGGGCGAGCTACCCTTGCCGGAATACCTGGAAAACCTGGAAAAACAGGTCATCCTGGACGCATTGCAAAAAACCGGCCACAACAGGACGGCGGCAGCCAAATTGCTAGGCGTCAGCTTCCGCGCGCTACGCTACCGCCTAGCCAAACTGGGGCTGGGCAAAGGGGACTGAACCGCCGCCGTTCGAGCAACATCAAGCCAGCGCAACGCCAAGATAAGTCACATACATGGCGCCGTTAATCCACACATGCCACACCTTGAGGTTGCCTTTCGAGGCCATCCATCGCAGCCATATCGCCCCCAACAGCGTGATGACCACGCCCGCCAGTACTTCTCGCCGCGGCTCCCAAGGCGTCAGCATGATGCCGATAGCCGGCAACAGGGTGCCCTGGAAAACCATGGCACCAGTGATATTGCCGAAGGCCAGGGTATCTTTCTGCTTGCGGATCCAGAGAATGCTGTTGACCTTTTCCGGCAACTCGGTCGCGATGGGAATGATCAGCAGGGACAGCAGCAGCGCGGATATCCCGAGCAAATGCGCGGCCTGCTCCACGCCATGAATGAAGCCCCTGGCCCCCGCCACCAGCAGGGCGAGCCCGACGACAAGCTGTGCGATGATCACGATAATATTATTGGGCAGGCCGGCGCGGCATAACAGCATCGGGGCGTCCGCTTCGGTGCCGTGCCCGTCCTCGACCAATGCGCTGGAAGCACGCAGGGTCAGCATGATGTAGATAAAATAGATCAGAACCAGCGTAAAACCGAGCGCAGCGCGCATCGCCAGCAGCGTATGCGGTATAAACAAGGCCAGCGTAGAGAATGCGAAAGCCGCGATAAAAAAGTTGAGGTCGCGGATGAAGCCGGTTCTTTCCGGGGTAAATTCGCCTTTTGTGCCGCGCCGGGATAACACCGCGAAGGCCAGCAGGGAAATGGAGAGCGTGGACAGCATCAAGGGCGCGCCAAGAATGGCTCCGACGCCGATCTCCTCATTGGTTTGAACGTTGGAGGTACCCGCCATCAACGCCAGGATCGGCACCAGCGTTTCCGGCAAGGCGGTTCCGATAGCCGCGAACAGCGAGCCGGTCACGCCGTCTGAAATCTTGAGCTTTTCGCCCAGATGCTCCAGCGCATTGGTGAAGACTTCCGCGGCCACCAGAATCACCAGTAGCATCAACAGCAGTTCCAGAAAGATCATAAAAGCACCATGGTTTATACTGAATCCGGATTTTAATGGATAACCCGCGCTGACGCATGACCACCATCAGCATCGATGAACACGGAATGGCGCCCCAGGCCCGCCATATCGCTTCACCCAATTGCGACGACCGCCCGCCGCACACGCCGCTCAGCCTGATTGTCATCCACAACATCAGCCTGCCGCCCGGCCAATTTGGTGGAGAAGGTGTGATCGAATTATTTACCAACCGACTCGACCCGGAAGAGCATCCTTATTACCGCGAGATTTACCAAAGGCGGGTCTGCGCCCATTTTTTCATACGGCGCAACGGCGAACTGATCCAGTTCGCCTCTTGCGATAAGCGTGCATGGCATGCCGGCGTGTCGCAGTGGCAAGGACGCGAACGCTGCAATGACTTTTCTGTCGGCATCGAACTCGAAGGCAGCGATGACACTACCTTTGAAAATATCCAGTATTCCGTCCTGAATGACTTGATTTCGGCCCTCCGCCAAGCTTACCCCATCAGCGGCATCGCCGGACATTCGGATATTGCTCGCGGCCGCAAGACAGATCCAGGGCCATACTTCGACTGGAAAAGAATTGATCGATTGCCGCCTTGAGGAAAATATCGCTGTTTTTGCTGCCTTCAGCATTAAAAATAGCAGAGGTTGACGTGTTTCGCGAAGTGACTACAATGGTAGCAGGGGCACAAAAGCGCATTGGAAGCGGGGATGAAATATAACTTTTTAACCGCTGCCCAGGCGCCCGAAATAATATATCAATAAGCCTGTAACCAACCTTAACCATTCGGAGGATGTACCATGGCAAAACCATTAGTTCAAGTTGCATTAGATTGTTTGGATTTCGATCAGACCCTGGCTCTTGCCCGCCAGGCAGCACCTTATGTGGACATCATTGAAATCGGTACGCCAAATCTCAAGCACAATGGTCTTGCCCTGGTCAAAGCCGTCAGGGCACAACATCCGGACAAACTGATCATGGCCGACTTGAAGACCATGGACGCCGGCTATTACGAAGCCGAACCGTTCTACAAGGCCGGCGCCGACATCTGCACCGTGCTCGGCACCGCCGACCTGGGCACCATCAAAGGCGTCGTCGATGTGGCCAATGCCTATGGCAAACAGGCTCAAGTCGACCTGATCAATGTTGAAGACAAGGCCGCGCGTGCTACCGAAGCAGCCAAGCTGGGCGCTCATATCATCGGCATCCACACCGGCATCGACCAGCAGCTGGCCGGCCAGACCCCGTTCGCCGACCTGGCCGCTTTGGTTGCCTTGGGCTTGAACGTCAAGGTATCCGTCGCTGGCGGCATCAAGCAATCCACGGTTCAACAAGTAGTGAAATCCGGTCCCGATATCGTGGTGGTCGGTGGCGCAATCACTGGCTCTAAAGCACCGGAAGTATCCGCTCGCGAAATTCGCGAACTAGTGGATGCTGCCGCCGGAGGCTCCGCAAGCGGCAATGGCGGCGGCCTGTTCGGCTGGCTCAAGAAACTGGTTGGATAATTAATAAGCACTCCTGGCCCGGGATTTCGCTTCCGGGCCAGATCCGGTACGCTTCGCAGTCAACACGCGCTTTTACGCTTCCGCCGATTGACCATCCGGTCAGTCAATGGCAATATTCGGCAACATTCCCATTCGAATATTTGCCGTGCAAACTGCAAAAACCGCCAGCACCAACTCCGATCCCAGCAGCGTAGAACGCATCTTGGCCGCAGCCGAAACCTTGTTCGCCGAGCAGGGATTCGACGCCGTGCCGATGAATGCCATCGCCGCCCGCGCCGGTGTCAGCAAGGCCAATATTTTTCATCATTTCAGCACCAAGAATGCGCTGTACCTGGCCGTGCTCAGCTCCGCCAGCAAGGAATCCTGCACTCGTCTCGACACCCTGGAAAGCAGCGAAGGCAACTTTGTGGAACGGCTCGCGCATTATGCCGCGGGGCACCTCGACTCCATCCTGAACCACAGCCATCTCGCCCGGCTGGTGCTGCGCGATTTGCTGGCTAATGGCCCTGACCGCGGGAAAGATCTGGCAGAACAGGTGCTCGGTCGCAATTTCGCCAAGCTGGTGGAAATCATCCGCCAAGGACAATCCCGTCAGGAATTGCGCGGGGATATCGACCCGGCGATGGTGGCCGTCATGCTGATCGCAGCCAATGTGTATTTTTTTGAAGCACGAGATGTGCTACGTCATTTCCCCGACGTCGATTTCGCCGACGACCCGCACCTCTACAGCGCCAAGATGCTGCAACTGATGCTGCACGGCATCCTGCGCCGGGAAAACAAGGAATGAAAAGTATTGCTATAGTGCTGGCGATGTCAATGTCGTTGATTGCATGCTCTAAAAAAGACGATAGCGCAGCGCAGATAGCGCCACCGGCCACCATCATTACCGTTGCCCAGGCGCAAGGCCGGCACCTGGAGATTTCCGAACAAACCGTAGGCACGATGGAAGGGCTGATAGATCCCAATGTAGGCGCCGAGGTGGCGGGACGCGTGGTACAGGTATTGGCGCATGCTGGCCAAGTGGTGAAAAAAGGACAGCTGATTGCCGTGCTGGACGCTACGGATTACAGCTTGCAGAAGCGCGAGGCGCAAGCGGAAATTGGCCGGATTCAAGCGTTGCTGAGCAATCAGGAAAAGATTGTCGACCGCAACCAGCGGTTGGTGCAGAAAAATTTCATTTCACGCAATGCATTGGACGATGCTTCATCGCAGCAGGACGCCTTGCGTCAACAACTCGAAGGAGCAAGAGCGCAGCTCGCGGCAATTGAACATAACAACGCCAAAACGCGTGTGGTCTCCCCGATCGACGGCCAAGTGGAAAAACAGATTGCCTCGCCTGGGAACTTCGTCAAAGTGGGCGATTCTTTATTTCAATTGATAGGCACCCAGCGGCTGCGCGCGCATCTGCCTTTTCCGGAAAGCATAAGCGCCAAGCTGCATCCCGGCCAGACCGTCAGATTGAGTACGCCGACCGCGCCGGACAAGACATTCACCACCACAATCCGGGAAATCAAGCCGCTGATCGGCAACTCCAACCGCGCCGCGGATGTCATCGCGGATGTGGTCGATCAGGCCGGATGGCAAGCAGGAGCCAGCGTCAACGGTGTCGTCGTACTGGGCGAACACGCGCAGGCGGTGGTAGTGCCCGAAGCCAGCGTGGTACTGCGCCCGGCGGGGGAAGTGGTATACCTCATCAAGGACCGGACGGCATTGCAACGCATCGTCAAAACCGGGCTACGGCAGGAAGGCATGGTGGAAATTGTCGAAGGATTGGCGGCCGGAGAAACCGTGGCGGTTGACGGCGCAGCCTTTCTTACCGACAAGGCTGCGGTCAAGACGCAGGCAGCCGCCCAATGACGCTGCCGGAATTATCGATTAACCGCCATGTGCTGGCGTTCATGCTGTCCGGCGTACTGGTACTGCTCGGCGTCATCAGTTATCAACGCATAGGCGTGGATCGTTTTCCTTATATCGAATTTCCGGTTATTTCCGTCACCACCGCCGAAAAGGGCGCCAATCCGGACATTATCGATGCCAGCATTACCAATGTCATCGAGACTTCGGTCAACAGCGTGCCGGGCATAGAACATATTCAGTCGACTTCCAGCCCCGGCATCTCGGTGGTCGCGATCACGTTCAGCCTGGACAAGAAAATCGACGTGGCCTTCAATGAGGTGCAATCCAAGGTTAACCAGATACTGCGCCGCTTGCCGGATGACGTCGACCCGCCTGTCGTGGCCAAGGTGGAAACCAACGCCCAACCCATCATGTGGCTGGCCTTGCGCGGCGACCGCACCCAACAGCAACTGAACCAGTATGCTCTCAATGTGCTTAAAAAGCGCCTGGAAACCATCAATGGCGTGGGCGAAGTCCGCCTCGGCGGCCGCCGCGACCGTACCATACGCGTCAACCTGCTGCCGGGCCGCATGGCTGCGCTGGGAGTGACTCCGCAGGACTTGCTCAATGCGTTCGGCCGCGAGCATGTGCAGCTGCCGGGCGGCTTCCTGGTCGGCCAGAAAAGCGAGTACTTGCTCAAGCTGGACATGGAGTTTCACAAATTAGACGACCTGGGTACGATGATCGTCGCTTATCGCGACGGCGCACCGATTCGCCTCAAGGAAGTTGCAGAAATCGAAGATGGGCTGTCCGACTACCGGCAACTCGCCCATTTCAACGGCAAGCCCACCGTGGGCCTGGGGCTGGTGAAAATTGCCAACGCCAACACCGTCGCCATCATCGATGAGGTACAACGCAGGCTGGACATCGAGATCCGGCCGCAACTGCCGCCGGGCATGAGCATAGAAATCGCCTCCAACGATGCACTTTATATCCAGGAAATCATCAATGCGCTCAAGGAGCACTTGATCGCCGGCACGCTGCTGGCAGCTTTCATCGTGCTGTTGTTTCTGCGCTCCCTGCGCTCCACACTCATCATCGCCGTGGCGATTCCGGTGTCCCTGCTGGGCGCGGTGGCGGTGATGTATTTCGCCGGTTTCACCTTCAACACCTTGACGCTGCTCGCGTTGCTGCTATTGATCGGCGTCGTCGTCGACGATGCCATTGTCGTGCTCGAAAACATCTTCCGCCACCGCGAAAAAATCGACCCCGATCCCGTCACATCCGCTCTGAACGGCAGCAAGGAAGTGGTATTCGCAGTGCTGGCGGCGACACTTTCATTGGTGTCCATCTTCGCTCCGGTGATTTTCATGAGCGGCATCATCGGCCAGTTCTTCAAGTCGTTTGCGGTCGTGGTGACCTTTGGCGTACTGGTATCGCTATTCGTTTCGCTGACGCTGACGCCTATGTTGTGTTCGCGCTATTTGAAAGTCGAGCAGCAGCACGGACGCGCCTATTACGCACTGGATGCATTTTTCGCCGGTCTGGATCATTTTTACCGCCGGCTGCTGGGTCTCGCGCTGGAGCACCGCTGGAAAGTCGTGCTGCTGACGCTGCTCGTGGTCGCCTCCAGCAGCTGGTTCTTCCAGCAGGTGAAAAAGGAATTCGTCCCCGAGGAAGACGAAGGCCGCTTCATCGTCTACCTGAAGACGCCTTTGGGCGCCAGCGTCGACTACACCAATAGCCGTTTGGCTGAAATCGAGAAAGTGCTGGGCGACCATGCGGAAATCGCCACCTACTTCACCGGCATCGGCATCGGACAGGCGGGACAGGTCAACCAGGGGTTTGCTTTCGTGCGGCTGAAAGACCGCCGCGAACGCAACGTGCGCCAGCAGGACTTGCTCAAGACGCTGCGCGTGGAGTTGGGGCAGATTCCGGGCGTGCGCGCTTTCCCGGCCCCGGTCCCCATTGTCGGCGGCCAGCGCGGCGACCCGTTGCAGTTCAACCTGTCCGGCCCCAACCTCGGCCAGGTCGGCAGGCTGGCCAAAACCATGCAGGAAAAGCTCGGCGACATTCCCGGCATGGGCAAGGTCGACCTCGACATGCAACTGGATTTGCCGGAACTGGTCATGACCGCCGATCGCATCCGCGCCGCCAGTTTCGGCCTGTCGGCGCGCGATGTGGCGCTGGCGTTGAACATGCTGACCGGCGGCATCGATGTTGCCAAATATAATGACGAACCAGGCGACGGGGAACGCTACGATATTCGCCTTAAGGCCAAGGGCGGCGAATTCGGCCAGCCTGCCGACTTATCCAAAATCTACCTGCGCAGCCAGGATGGCGGCCTGGTGCGCCTGGATTCGGTGGCAAGCTTCAAACCGACGCTGGGCGCGGCAGTGATCGGCCGCTTCGACATGCAGTATGCCGCCAATTTCTATGCCACGCCCACCATTCCACTGGGCGATTCGGTCAATAAGGTCAAACAGACTGCGACGCAACTGCTGCCGCCGGGTTACGGAATCAAATTCGTCGGCCAGGCGGAAGAATTCGGCAAAACGGTGCAGAACATGATCTTCGTGTTCGTGCTGGCGCTGGCCCTGCTTTATATGGTGCTCGCCAGCCAGTTCAATTCCTTTCTGCAGCCCCTCATCATCATGCTGGCGCAGCCGCTGGCGATCATAGGCGGCGTGCTGGCGCTGTGGCTACTGGGGCACTCGCTGAACATTTATTCGATGATCGGACTGGTGCTGCTGATCGGCCTGGTGGCGAAGAATTCCATCCTGCTGGTGGACCTTACCAATCAGTACCGCGCACAAGGGGCAGGTATCGATACCGCGCTGACGGAAGCCTGCCCTATCCGCTTAAGACCGGTACTGATGACCTCCGCCACCATTATTCTCGCCCTGTTCCCGGCGGCGCTGGGTCTGGGAGCTGGCGCTGAAACCAATGGGCCGCTATCGGTCGCGGTGATCGGTGGCATGATCACCTCAACGTTGCTGACGCTGGTGGTAGTGCCTGCGGTGTACTCTCTGGCAATGCACGGGGTGGAACGGCTGACCAGACACCGCTCCGGCCCTGGCTGAGTTTAATCGCCGATAATCTTAACCAGCACTCGCTTCTTGCGGCGGCCGTCGAATTCGCCGTAAAAAATCTGCTCCCACGGGCCGAAATCCAGCCGGCCTTCGGTAACCGCGACCACGACTTCGCGCCCCATCACCTGGCGCTTCATATGGGCATCGGCATTATCCTCGCCAGTATCGTTGTGACGATACGAGCTCACCGGCTCATGCGGCGCAAGCCGTTCCAGCCATTGCGCATAATCGTGATGCAGGCCGGACTCATCGTCGTTGATGAACACGCTGGCGGTGATGTGCATGGCGTTGACCAGCACCAAGCCTTCGCGCACGCCGCTCTCGGCGAGGCATTCGCGAATCTGTGGGGTAATATTGGTGAAGGCGACTCGCGTCGGCGCGTTATACCAGAGTTCCTTGCGATAGCTTTTCATGGCGCAAACCTGTGTAATGAAAACCGCCAAATTATAGCCTAGCGCCCAGGCACAGGCTAAAATGCAGAAAAATTAAGAGGATACCCCATGGCAGACGCGACTTTCCGCGTCGATGACCAGCCGGGCGGAGGGCGGCGAGTCATGCTTGCCGGCTGCTGGTCACTGCGGCAGGTGGAAAACAACTTCGCCGATCTGCGCGAACAGTTGCGGTCTTTTTTTGCCGATCCTTTCCTGCATTGGGATCTCACGGAAGTCGAACAGCTTGACAGCGCCGGTGCGGCCATGCTGCTGGCAGGGTGGGGCCATCGCATCGACCGCCGCATGCAACTGCTGCCGGAGCAGGCGGCACAGTTTGCGATGCTGATGGCGCTGCCCAGGCGCCATACCATTGGCGCGGGGCAAGGCAGGATAAAAACATTCTTCCAGCACTTGTGGGATATCGATCTGGCATTCGTTTCCCATGTGGTCGACTTCATCGGCTTACTGGGCTCCCTGGCGCTTGAATTGCTGCACTTGCTGCGCCATCCGCATGAAATTCCCTGGAAGGAGATCTCCGCCAATGTCTATAAAGGCGGGGTTCTGGCGCTGCCGGTGACCGGCCTGGTAGGCTTCATGATAGGCATCGCAATGAGCTACCTGATGGCGTTGCAGCTAAGGAAATTCGGCGCGGATATCTTCATCGTCAACATCCTCGGACTGGCGATCATCCGCGAACTGGGACCCATCCTGATGGCCGTGCTGGTGGCCGGGCGCTCGGGTTCGGCAATGACCGCACAGATCGGCGTGATGCGCGTGACCGAAGAAATCGACGCGCTCGCCACCATGGGCATTTCACGCATCCTTCGCCTCATTCTGCCCAAGGTGGTCGGCCTGACGCTGGTCGCACCCCTGCTGGTATTCTGGACTTCATGCTGGGCGCTGATGGGCGGCATGCTGGCTGCAAACCTGCAACTGGGCATAGGCTTCGAGTTCTTCCTCGACCATCTGCCGCGGGTGGTCAAACCCGTGAATCTTTCGCTGTCCATGCTCAAGGCGCTGATGTTCGGCCTGCTGGTGACCCTGGTCGCCTGCCATTTCGGCCTGCGTGTGAAGCCCAATACCGAAAGTCTATCCTCCAGCACCACTACTTCAGTCGTGGTCGCCATTACCGCCGTCATCCTGGTGGATGCGATTTTTGCCATTCTCACCCGCGGGGTTGGGTTGTGAAGGCCGATATCCCGATATGCGAAGTCCATGATCTTTGGACCGAGTATGGCCCGACCATCATTCACCGCGGCCTCGAGCTGGAAGTGCGCCATGGGGAAGTGATGGCCCTGGTCGGCGGTTCCGGCAGCGGCAAGACCACGCTGCTGCGTCATATTGTTGGCTTGACCGTACCCACTCGCGGCGAAGTTCGGCTGTTTGGCACCGTCCTGTCCCAGCTCGACCGCGAAGGCCAGCGCCATGCGCGCAACCGCTTTGGCATGCTGTTTCAGCAAGGCGCGCTGTTCTCCGCATTGAGTGTTTTCGAAAATATCGCTTTTCCGTTGCGCGAATTACGCCAGTTCGACGAGGACACCATACACCTTTTGGTCATGCACAAGCTGTCGCTGGTAGAACTGGAGCCCAAGCATGCATGGCTGCTGCCGGCGCAGCTCTCCGGCGGCATGATCAAGCGCGTGGGACTGGCCCGTGCACTGGCGCTGGAACCGGAACTGCTGGTGCTGGATGAACCCACCGCGGGTCTGGACCCCGACCGCAGCGAGAAATTCGTGCTGCTGATCAAAAACCTGCGGCGCCAGTTGGGGCTTACCGTTATTTTTGTTACGCATGATCTTGATACGCTGGCCGCGCTTGCAGACCGGGTGGCGGTGCTGGCGGACCAGCATATCGTGGCCTGTTGCCCGCTGGTCGAACTGGGCAAGGTAGATCACCCTTTCGTAGCCAATTTCTTTCAAGGGGTCAAACAACGCCTGCAGCGTTTGGAATAAACTAGGGACCTATGGAAAACCGAGCCTACGCTTTTATTGCCGGCCTGTTCGCCTTGTTGCTATGCGCGGCCTTGGTGGTCGCTTTCTGGTGGCTTGGCGGCTCGCATAAGGCCGAGACCGAGTACGAAATCGTCTCCGCTTACCCGGTTATCGGCCTGAATCCGCAAGCGGCAGTACGTTATCGCGGAGTGGATGTCGGAAGCGTACGGGAAATTGCGCTAGACCCAGCCGGCGCCAATGCCATCGTGATCCGTGTCGCCATCGACAGCCGCATGCGGCTGACGCGCAGCAGTTTTGCCAAACTTGTTTCACAGGGACTGACAGGGCTCTCCTATATCGAACTCGACGACTCCGGATTGGATAAAACTCCGTTAGGCACCGGCAGAATCCCATTGCGCGAATCCGACATGAGCCAGCTGATCAACTCCGGCAAGGAAATCCTTGGTAGAACCGCGCACTTGCTGGACACCACCGAGCGCCTGCTAAAAACCTTCAATCGTTTGCTGGATGACAACAATACGCAGAAAATCGAACGCCTCATCAGCAATATGGAACGTTCCAGCCGCGAGCTGGCGCCGTTGCTGCGATCCTCGCATATCACCGCCGATAAGGCCGGACGCCTGCTGGACGGGATTCATCCCCGCGAGCTCTCCGATACTCTTGAAGCGATCCGCAAAGCGTCGGCCAGCATGCAGGAAACCTCGGACGCGGCCCGGCCCGCATTGATCAAATTCAGGCAGTCGCTGGACGAATTCGAGCGCATTGGCCGGCATATCGAGCAAGCCAGCGCCGAACTCGGCGACACCATCAATAACGAAACGCTGCCGCAGGCCCATGAGCTTACACAGCAATTGCATCAGGATGCGGAAAGCCTGAACCGGCTGATGGAAACGTTGGAGCAAAACCCGCAAAGCATGATTTTCGGCAAGCCGCAGCCGCTGCCGGGACCGGGAGAAAAAGGATTCCGACCATGAAGCGAGCAGTCACCCTTACGTTATTGCTTCTGGCCGGCTGCGGCAGTCTACCGAAAGCCGGCCCGCAGGCAGCGCTTTACGATTTTGGCATCGACTCATCCGCAGCGCTGCCGACAACTTCCCCGTTGCGGCTGGCCAATGTTGAAGCGGCAGCCGAGCTAGCCGGCAGCGACATGCGCTATCGGCTGGCGTACCAGAATCCGGCGCGCGTCTTTTTTTATACGGAAAGCCGCTGGATAGCTCCGCCAGCCAAGCTGCTGGCGCGGCATTTCCAACAGCGCACGCTGCAGAACAATTCCGCGCAGTGTGCCTTGCATATCACGGTGGAAACTTTCGATCAGATATTCGACTCGCCTGACAGCAGCCGCGGCATTGTGCGATTGCACGCCAGAATCATTGAGGGTAGCGGCCGGCAGGCGAATACCCATACTCTGCTGGCAAGCGCGGAACGGGCTGCCGCGACCGCCGATGCCCGCGGCGGGGTGGCCGCCCTGGCCGGGGCCGCGGACGATGCCTTCACCCGCATCGTGGACTGGGCTGGCACCTTGCCGTGCGGAAAAATGCCCAGCCTCGCCCGTTAACTCAACGCGGATTAAGTTCGAATTTCACCGCCCCCGGCCGATTGGACCCCAGAACCAATTGGTAATCTTGCTGCTGGGCGTGTCTGGCTGCCTGATAAAGCCCGATGCCCAACCCAGAAGCTGAAGGCAGCGGCGATTTGAACAAGGTCTGGGCAGTTGCGGCAGGGATAGCGACACCGTCGTCTTCGATACTCAAGCCGGGCGCGTTTCCAGCATGCAATATCACCAAAATATTCAGATCCGGCTGCGACTTGCGTTTTTCCAACGCATTCTGCAGCACATTGTCGGCAACGCTATCGAACAGCTCCGCCGGCAATACTGTACCCGGCATTATCTTCTCCGACGAAAACTCCACGCCTGCATCCCTGTAGCGCTGTCGCAGGCGATTCCACCACGTAATGGCATTCATGGTGCTGGCTGGACCGGATTGCGGCGTTTGCAATTTATCCATGGTGATTTGCAGCCGCTGGGTGAGCTGCGGCAATTGCCGCCGCATCAGCGCCACCAATCGCGCCTGGTCGCCATCTTCGGTATGCTCTGCAGCGGAACATAAGGTGGTCAGCGATTGCAGCAGATTCTTGATGTCATGCGTCATGCGCGCACCGGTCTCATACACCGCCTGCAGGTAAGCCGAACTGCGCAGTTGCTCTTCGCGCAGCTTGGCCTCGTGAAACTCGCCCAGCAATTGGGCCAGCAGCTTGATATGCAGCGTCAGGGCAGGGCTCAAAGTATTGCGGGTATATAGCGTTAACCGCAGGCCGTGGTAAGAAAATGTCGCCTCATGCGGCGATGTCTCGCCGAACTTGCCGCCTGACGTGTCCGTTTGCCAGGTGCCGCCGCTCACCCAGGGCAGCGATGCCACCTCCTCCGCGGACGCATGCAGGAAATGCGTGGCAGAAGAACTGGTTTCAGCCAGCAGCGCGATACGTTGCAGCCATTTCTCAAACGGCATGCCCACGCTCAGCAAATAGCGCGACAGCAGCGCACCCAGGCCGGTAAAGCCGGCACGCGGGTTCCACAACCAACTCAGGGCAACCAGCACCCCGGCTATGGCAAACATGGCGCGCATTAAAACCAGTACATAGTCTTCCCGGATGACGGTTTCAATAATGAAGCTTCCCAGCACGAGTATTACTACCAGCAGAAAAAGCAGCAGGCTATAAAAGAAATCCAGCGTTACCGTCGGGCTCCGGTCCCGTTCGTCCCGCACAAACAGCAGCCCGACGGGAATTGCCGGCAAGGCGTATTGCACCAACCATTGCGCAGAGGACAGCGTCCCCGTCAACTTCAGCAGATGGGGCTCCACCCATGCCAGCAGCATGGTCAGCAGGTAGCCAACGGCTACCATATTGGCAATCCGCTCGCGCCTGGCGCGCGAAGAAAACAACCGCCCCCCCAACACGCCGATCAGCACCGCCAGCCAGAACGCCAGCAACCACCAGCTGAGCAGGCCCAGCAATACCGCCCCGCCGGCCACGAACAGCAATGCCGGCAGGAAATCCAGGCGCTGCTCGCCGCGCCAGATAGGCTGCCACAGCAGAAACAAGCCGTAATGCACCATCAACAATGCATCCGCCCAACTCCAGGCGGGCCCGTTGATCAATACCGCATGCAATGCCAGCAACATCGTTCCCATTCCCCAGTACTGGGGGATCGATAGCAAGCCGGGATTAAACCGATTCAGCGGCATAAGGTTGTCGAGATATTGTCAATAATGTCGAAAAATGGTCAGCGCCATACTGGCCGCGCATGATTATTTATAAAAAAAACAATTTAATCAATGCAATAAAAGATTAACTTAATGTGGCATCAGCCTTGCTTGCATTAAATGTATCCATCGATCTGCATTTTGGGCGATGTCATCACATACTGCTGAAAAGGATAGCATAATGAAAAAACAAACAGGTTTTACGCTGATCGAGCTGGCCATTGTGCTGGTGATTATCGGCTTGCTGTTGGGGGGCGTGTTGAAGGGGCAGGAATTGATCAATAGCGCCAAGGTTAAAAATATGGCCTCCGACTTTAAGAATGTTCAGGTATTTATTTATGGATATCAGGACAAATACAAGGCGTTACCGGGTGACGATGCTAACGCTGTAGCTCATGTCGGTGGCATAAAAGCCAGCACAGCAAGCGAGACCCAAGGTAATGGCGTAATTGAAGGGGCGTGGAATACCGCTACCGATACCGATGAGTCATGTGTTTTCTGGCAACATGTCCGGCTTGCAGGATTGGCTCCCGGATCAACCACTGTAAGTTGCGCGGCCGGTAATACCTATCAGCCAAAGAATGCTGATGGCGGCACGATTGGCATACAGAGCGTATCCGGGTTTACCAAAATAACTGGCATGCCGGGTTCTTTTGTAGTCTGTTCTGACGGGATCCTTGGCAAATTTGCAAAACAGCTTGACACTACGTTGGACGACGGCGAAACCTCCACTGGTTCCGTACGAGCAACACCGACCGCCACTACTGGTGTAGCTGCTACCCTGACATCTGGCATCATCGATGCCAACAACTATACTGTCTGCATGACCTTCTGATCGGAATTAGTTATGTAATGAAGCCCGCTTCGGCGGGCTTTTCTTTTTTGCACAGACTTAACATCATGAAAAAGACGGCCTTGGCCGCCTTTTTCAGACTGGATACAAAACTCCTACTTAACTACCGCCGCCAATTCGCCCTTCTTGTATCTCTCGGCCATCCTGTCGCAAGACAATGCCTTGATCTTGCTGGCCTGACCGGCCGAGCCGAAAGCCTCGAAACGCGCCTTGCAGATATCCTTCATTGCAGCCGTAGAGGCCAGCAGAAACTTGCGTGGGTCGAATTCCTTGCGGTTTTCCGGCTGAGCCAGAAACCGCCGTATCGCGCCGGTAGATGCCAGGCGCAAATCGGTATCGATGTTGACCTTGCGCACGCCGTGCTTGATGCCCTCGACGATTTCCTCGACCGGCACACCGTAGGTCTCGCCGATGCCGCCACCGAATTCGTTGATGATCTTGAGCCATTCCTGCGGCACCGAAGAAGAGCCGTGCATGACCAGATGCGTATTCGGGATGCGCGCGTGGATTGCCTTGATCCGATTGATCGCGAGGATTTCGCCGGTGGGCGGACGGCTGAACTTGTAGGCGCCATGCGAAGTGCCGATCGCGATTGCCAGCGCATCCACGCCGGTTTTCCTGACGAAATCGGCGGCTTCTTCCGGGTCGGTCAGCATTTGCGAGTGATCCAGCTTGCCCTCGGCGCCGTGGCCGTCTTCTTCCCCCGCCATGCCGGATTCCAGCGATCCCAGGCAGCCCAGCTCTCCTTCCACGGAGACGCCTACGGCATGCGCCATGTCGACCACCTTGCGGGTAACCTCGACGTTGTATTCATAACTGGCCGGGGTTTTCATGTCTTCTTGCAGCGAGCCGTCCATCATCACGCTGGAGAAGCCGGAACGGATTGCCTGGATGCATACGGCGGGCGAGGCCCCGTGATCCTGATGCATGACCACCGGGATGTGCGGATACGCTTCCACCGCAGCGGCCACCATGTGACGCAGAAAAGCCTCGCCTGCATACTTGCGCGCACCGGCGGAACCTTGCAGGATTACCGGGCTGCCAACCTCGTCCGCCGCCTGCATGATGGCGTGAATCTGTTCCATGTTGTTGACGTTGAACGCAGGCAGGCCGTAGCTGTTTTCTGCTGCGTGATCCAGTAATTGTCGGAGTGATACGAGTGCCATGACTTTCTCCTAATAAAATTCGACGTCTTCAGCTGCGCTGAAGTTTACCGTTGCTGTGCTCGCCTACCCGCACGATTTTCATGGTGTTGGTGCCGCCAGCCTGGCCGATCGGTTCGCCGATCGTCAGCAGAATCAGATCGCCGTCCTGCGCCGCACCGCGCCGGCGCAACTCATCTTCTGCGGCTTGCAAAATTACATCGCGGTCGAGACTCTCCTGGTCGAATCTGAACGGGTAGACACCGCGATAAAGGGTTAGTTTTCTGCGCGTCTCCTTTTCCGGCGTCAGTGCGTAAATTGGCACCTGGGTGTTGGTACGCGACATCCATTTGACCGTGGAACCGGATTGGGTAAGAGAGGCGATCGCTTTCACGTTGAGATGGTTGGCGGTATATACCGTCGCCAGTGCGATGGATTCATCCACGCGATGAAAATACTCACTCGAGCGTTGCCTCAGGTTATAGCTGTTCAGGCCCTGGCTGTCGTAGTCTCTTTCCGCTTCGAGGCACACCCGATCCATTGCGGCGATGGATTCCACCGGATATTTGCCGGCGGCAGTTTCCGCCGACAGCATCACGGCATCGGTGCCGTCGAGAACCGCATTGGCGACGTCGGACACCTCCGCGCGCGTCGGAATAGGGCTTTCGATCATCGACTCCATCATTTGCGTCGCGGTAATCACCAGCTTGTTCCTCGCTCGCGCCTCGCGAATCATCCGTTTTTGCAAACCCGGAACCGCCGCGTCGCCGACTTCCACACCCAAATCGCCGCGGGCGACCATGATGGCATCCGAAGCATCGATAATTTCATTCAACGAAGAAATCGCTTCCGCGCGCTCGATCTTGGCGACGATGCTGGCGTACCCACCTGCCGCCCGCATCAGGTCGCGCGCCAACTGCACATCGGCACCGCAGCGGGGGAAAGAGATCGCCAGGTAATCGGCCTCGAGCGCGGCTGCCGTCTTGATATCCTCGCGATCCTTCTCGGTCAGCGCCTGCGCTGACAAACCGCCTCCCTGGCGGTTAATCCCCTTGTTATTGGAGAGCACGCCGCTC
>NZ_DASXVH010000087.1:0-38026 GCF_036504375.1 Novimethylophilus sp. | reverse complement strand
CGTTCGCCGTCCTGGTGACGCTGGCCATCGCGTATCTGATCGCCCGCCCCTTGCGCCAGATCGACCATGCGATCCACGACCTCGGCAACGGCAAACTGGCCGTACCGATCGAGATATCCGGCCCGGAAGACCTGAAAAAGCTGGGGCAACGGCTGGATTGGCTGCGGCAACAGCATGCGCAGCTGGAAGAACAGAAAAATCGCTTCCTGCGCGAAGTGTCTCATGAACTCAAGACGCCGTTGACCGCCATCCGCGAAGGCGCGGAACTGCTCAACGAAGGCGTCGGCGGCCATCTTAGCGTCCAGCAGCGCGAAATCGCGACGATATTGCGCGAAAACAGCCTGCGCCTGCAACGCCTGATAGAAAGCCTGCTGAACTACAGCGCCAGCCGTTTCCATGCGGTGCCGGTGAAGACCCGGGTTGCGCTGCACATCCTGGTGCAGCGCGTGCTGGATGACTACTCCTTGCCGGTGTCCACGCGCAAGCTGAACCTGTTTACGGAACTGGAAGAAATATGGCTGCCGGGGGACGAAACACGGCTGATGACGCTTTGCGATAACCTGATCTCCAATGCCACCAAGTTCGCGCCGGTAAATGGCACGCTGAGAATCATCCTGAGCAGGCAGGATGGCCACGCCGTGCTGGAAGTGTTCGACAACGGACCGGGCATTTCTGCAAGGGACCGCCCTTATCTGTTCGAGCCTTTTTACCAGGGCAGCACGCCCCAGGAAGGCCATGTCAAAGGCAGCGGGCTCGGCCTGTCCATTGCCCGGGATTGCGTTCTGGCGCATGGCGGCAACATCGAGATCGTAGACGACCCACTTTGGCAGGGAGCGCATTTTCGCGTTACGCTGCCCATCGCGGCGAGCGCCACCGAGACCAGGGCATAACGGCGGCTGGCTTCCGGCATTGCAATCGCTGCCGGGACAGCGCTATTGTTGCAGCTTGTATTCCATCGTCGGCAGCTGGCATGGGGCATCGAAACTGAAATGGATAAACACATGAGATCGCACAGCTGGATTATTTTTTGCTTAATGCTACTGACGGCCTGCGCCCAGTCGCCGTTGAAGACGCAAACGCAATCTCCGGCCGAGTCCGGCAACGTCAATATGCTGATGAAATTCGCCCAAACCTACTCGGCGATGCCGGCAGAGGCGCAAAAACGGGAATACGGCCAGATCAACGCCAGGCGCAAGAGCGAATACGGCCGCATGCAGATGGTCATGATGGCGGTGCTTCCCGGCAGCCGCTACAAGGACGATGCCCGTGCCGTGGCCTTGCTGGACGAACACCTGAAGGCGCCGGACAGCCGCGACGAAGGCTTGCGCACCCTGGCCGGCGTGATTAAAGCCTTGCTGGCTGCGCAGCCGAAACAGGAAGAAAGCGTGGCGCAACTAATGCAGAAATTGAAAGACGAACAAAAAAGGGCGGATATGCTGCAACACAAACTCGACGAGCTTCTGGCCGTGGAAAAAACCATGTACGACCGTCACGAGGCACAACCGAAATGAGTCCCGCAAGCCCCCAGATCCTGATCGTGGACGACGACCCGGATTTGCTCAAGCTGCTGGCGATGCGCCTGCAGGCCGCAGGCTATACGGTTGCCTCCGCCGCCAGCGGCGAAGCGGCGCTGGCGCTGGTGGCCGCCGCCAAGCCCGGCATGGTCATTACCGATCTGCGCATGGGCAGCATGGACGGGCTCAGCCTGTTCGATGCGCTGCATAAATCCGACCCCGCGCTGCCGGTCATCATCCTGACCGCCCATGGGTCTATCCCGGACGCAGTCGAAGCCACAAGGCGCGGCGTATTCGGCTTCCTGACCAAGCCGTTCGACAGCAAGGAACTGCTGCGACAGGTAGAAGCCGCCACCAGCCTGGCCTCCGGTGCATCGCCGACTGAAGCGCGGGTGGGCAAAAGCGACGAATGGCGGCAGGCTTTCGTTACCCGCAGCCCCATCATGAACGCGCTGCTCGACCAGGCGCATATGGTGGCAGAAAGCGATGCCAGCATCTTCATCCGCGGCGAGAGCGGCACCGGCAAGGAAATGCTGGCGCAAGCCATCCATCGCGCCAGCCCGCGCCGCAGCAAGCCCTTTATCGCCATCAATTGCGGCGCCATTCCCGAGCCTTTGCTGGAATCCGAATTGTTCGGCCATACCCGCGGCGCCTTCACCGGCGCGACGCGCGACCATAAAGGCCTGTGCCAGGCCGCCGAAGGCGGCACGCTGTTTCTGGACGAAATCGGCGACATGCCGCAGCCGTTGCAGGTCAAGCTGTTGCGCGCACTGCAGGAGCGCAAAGTGCGCCCGGTCGGCGCCACCCAGAGCATCGATATCGATGTGCGTATCATTTCGGCGACACATCGGGATATCACCGCGGAGATGAAAGCCGGCAATTTCCGCGAGGACCTCTATTACCGCCTGAACGTGGTGTCATTCGAGATTCCGTCGCTGGCGGAACGCCGCGAGGATATTCCGCTGCTGGCCAGTTATTTCCTTAACCTGCTGTGCGTAAAGTATCACAAGGAAATCAATGGATTCGCCCCGGAGGCGATGGAGCTGCTGCTGGGCGCACCGTGGCCCGGCAACGTACGGCAGCTGCAAAATATCGTCGAGCAGACGGCCGTGCTGTGCACCACCCCGATTATCCCCACCAGCCTGGTGCAAAAGGCGCTGCGCGACGATATCGGCAGCATCGTGCCCTTCGAAGAAGCCCGCCGTCACTTCGAACGCGACTATCTGGCGCGGCTGCTCAAGGTGACCAGCGGTAACGTAACCCAAGCCGCGCGCCTCGCTAAACGTAATCGGACCGAATTTTATAAATTATTGCAACGCCATCAGCTCAACGCTTCGCTGTTCAAGGAAGTTACCGAGTAACCGTCTCCAGATGGAGACACATTTTCCATCGCAGATTCAACAGGTTGAAATTCAAGTGGCAATGACTGTCGCCTCATGGCGACGCATTCGCCATTTCCCGTTCAAGCAGAATCAATATAACTCATTGTATTTAATTGTTTTTAAACTCTGGCACAGCAGTTGCTGTAGTTAGGTAGCAACTTTGCTTTAACGGGAGATAAATCAAATGAGTCAATATTATCGAACCTTGCTTTTTAGCGCCCTGCTGGCCGGGTCCGTGAGCCAGGCTTTTGCCGGCGGGATTTCCACCGATGCGGTCCTGGGCGGCGCCTTGGGCGGCGGCGCCGGTGCCGCGGTAGGCTCGGCCGTCGGCGGCCGCAACGGTGCAATGATAGGCGGTGCCCTTGGGGCGGCCACCGGCGTTGCTATCGCCACGCCGAAAGAAACCCGGGAAGTAAGAGTTGTTTCCTATCGCGGTGACGAGGACGATGACGACGATTGGGATGAGCATCACGACAGGGGCCGGCACCTCGGGCATTACAAGCATCATCATGGACATGATTGACAGGAGCCCCATCATGACGACTTCTCATTTCGGCAGAATGCATCCGCTGATGGCGATCACCGCGGTCAGCCTGACGATATTCAGTCTGCTTGGCATAGGCGCCATTACCGGGCTGGTGACTCCGGCAAAATCGGCGCGCATGGAATCTCTGCACGCAGCGGCGCCTGCTTCTGCGTCCGAGCAAACCATCACCGCGCCTAAAGCACAGCAGGCTGCAAATACCGCCTCACCCAAGAGTCAGGCGGATACCGGAATCCCGCACGAAACACGGCATGCGACAACCGGCACCAGAGCCGCCGCCAAAAGCCACAACGCGGCCCCAGTAGCTACAGCCGACTCCGGCGCCAAAGCCTGTGCCCATTGCGGCGAAGTCGCATCCATCAACCTGGTCAAACATGACGGTGATGCGAGCGGTCTAGGCGCAGTCGCCGGCGGCGTCGCGGGCGGCGTGGTCGGCAACCAGATCGGCAAGGGTAAAGGCAATATCCTGATGACCATACTCGGTGCCGGCGGCGGCGCATATGCCGGGAATACCATCGAGAAAAAGGTCAAAGCGACCACTTCATATGTAGTGAAAGTGCGTATGAACGACGGCAGCACCCGCACCGTCACAATGGCCGACAAGCCCTCCTTCGCCGTCGGCGATCAGGTCAGGGTCATCAACGGCGGACTGTCCGTCATCAGTTAGCAGCAACATTTCCATCCAGAATCTCCTCCCTGTGCTGACCGTACCAACCGCATTCGCGGTTTGTCGGTCAGTTTTTTTATTATCGCTCTGCCTCTGCTGTTACCGCCGTACAACTGCATTGGGTGCTTGACGCATCAACGCGACATACGCTCTACTTCAGGTCAATGTAAAATTACATATGGCATGTGCAAACCGGCGATTGCCGGCAGTCATTCAAGCAAAGGTGAGGCATGAAGCAATATCTGGAGTTTTTGGCGGACATTCGCAATAACGGCGTATTCAAGGGAGACCGCACCGGCACCGGCACCATCTCGCTGTTCGGCAAGCAGCTACGGTTCGATCTGACCGCGGGGTTTCCGCTGGTGACTACCAAAAAACTGCATCTGCGCTCCATCATTCACGAGTTGCTGTGGTTCTTGCAGGGCGAAACCAACATCCGCTACCTGAAGGACAACGGCGTGACCATCTGGGACGAATGGGCCGACGAGAATGGTGACCTGGGGCCGGTCTACGGCTATCAATGGCGTTCCTGGCCGGCTCCCGACGGCAGGCACATCGACCAGATCGCCGAACTGATGACGCAAATCCGGAATAATCCCAACTCGCGGCGTTTGCTGGTAAGCGCCTGGAATGTCGCCGATCTTCCCGACGAGCGCGTTCCGCCGCAGCAAAATGTAAAAAACGGCAAGCAGGCGCTGGCCCCCTGCCATACCTTTTTCCAGTTCTACGTCGCCGAAGGCAGGCTGTCCTGCCACCTTTACATGCGCAGCATGGATACTTTTCTCGGCACGCCGTTCAATATCGCCAGCTACGCATTGCTGACGCACATGATCGCCCAGCAATCCAATCTCGAGGCCGGCGACCTGGTAATCAGCGGCGGCGACCAGCATATCTATTCCAACCATTTCGAGCAGGTGGACCTGCAACTGACGCGCCCCCCTTACTCCTTGCCCAAACTGGTGATCAACCGCAAGCCGGCGTCGATCTTCGATTACCGCTACGAAGATTTCGAGATCGTCGGTTACCAGTGCCATCCCGCCATCAAGGCTCCCATCGCCGTCTAGGGCGTCATGGGCGCCACTACGTTGTCAGCTTTTTTGCATTTGCCAGCTTTTTTGCATTTCTACTGCACTCCTGGTTATCGACAACGCCACCCCACATGCAACTCATGAATCGCGTTTATCGGATGTATTTATTCACCGATCCGTGATAGGAAAAATAATCTCAAAGCGCGTCACTCCATCCGCGGAAAAAGCCTGGATCTTTCCTTGGTGCGCCTCGACGACCGATTTGGTAATCGCAAGACCGAGACCGGCGCCATCGCTGGCCTTCCGGCGTGAAGAATCGACTCGGAAAAAGCGGTCAAATAGGCGGGGTAGATGTTCCGGCTGGATGCTCTCACCCGGATTCTCGAAAGTGAGTCGGATTTTGCCGGACTCCGCCTCCTGCCTGATGATTACCTTGACCGCGCCGTGGCGTGGCGTGTGCCTGATGGCATTTGAGAGCAAATTGCTTAATGCCCGGCGGAGCATGAGCCTGTCACCCCGAACGCTACCTTCTCCGACGAGAACCAGGCTGACGTCTTGTTCCTCGGCGAACGCTTCATAGAACCCGAACAACTCCCGCACTTCAGTAGGCAAATCCACCGTTTCGCTGCTCGGTATGATCAGCCCGTTGTCGGCCTTTGCCAGAAAAAGCATGTCGGCAATCATGCGCGCCAACCGCTCGTATTCCTCCAGGTTCGAATACAGCACTTCACGATATTCATCCGCCGGCCTTTCCTTGGATACAGCCACCTGCGTCTGTGTCATCAGATTGCTGATGGGTGTCCGTAATTCGTGGGCCAGGTCGGACGAGAAATCAGACAAACGCCGGAACGAATCTTCCAGGCGAGCCAGCATTTCGTTGAATGCAATCGCAAGATCGACCAGCTCGGTCGGGACGGTTTCTGGCGATAAGCGGTCGCCCAAATGACTGACCGAAATACCTTTTGCCACATCTGCCATTTCACGGACTGGAGCCAATCCTCGACGTGCGGCAACCCAGCCTAGCACTACGGTTAGCGCAATACCTGCGGCGATTGCCAGCCAGAGGTTATTTCGGAATGCTTTCATGAAGGCGCGGTGGCGCTCGATGTTGATCGCAAGCGCAACGGTGGCCGGCGGCTGGCCGGCAATTCCAGTGGCGGCTACGGCGGAAATGCCGCGGTATGCTTCGCCCCCTTGTTCCCACATCACGAGTCTTGATTTTCCGGATGAGTCTCCATGAGATGGCTGTTCAAGCAGGTGGGTGGCAAATATCGCACTCGACGAAGTGAACAATACGCGACGATCATGCCCGCGGATTGCAACCGAAAGATCCGGATGCCCGATCAATGCATCTGATAGGCTCTGCGGAGCAGTTGCGAGATCGGATGGAGTGTGCACTTTAGCCAATGCATGACGGACTAGTTCCAGCTTGCCGTTGAGCTCCATCAGGTCTTGCTCCTCGAAGTGCGACTCCACCAGAGTTCCGATCAGCGTGCCAACCACGAGAAGCACCAAGGTTGAAACAGTCGAAAAGAATAGCGTGAGACGAGAAGTGATCGACTCGGGGTTCATCGCGACCCCGGAGTTTCCAGCACGTATCCCATGCCCCTGAGAGTTCGGATGAGCTTAGGCTCGAAATCATCGTCGATTTTTGCACGCAAACGACGCATGGCGACCTCGATCACGTTGGTATCGCTATCGAAGTTCATGTCCCATACCTGGGATGCGATCAGCGAACGGGGCAGCACCTCCCCCTGGCGTCTGAGCAGTAACTCAAGCAGAGCGAACTCCTTGGCTGTGAGGTCGATACGTTTTCCCGCTCGCGTCACCCTGCGCCGCAGAAGATCCAGTTCCAGATCAGCGACCTGAAGCAGATCAGGCTCTTTGGTCTTGCCGCGGCGCAACAACGTGCGCACCCGTGCCAGCAATTCCGAAAATGCAAAGGGTTTGACGAGATAATCGTCGGCGCCGAGCTCCAATCCTTTTACCCTGTCCTCGATCTGGTCGCAAGCAGTAAGGAACAGCACGGGCATATGCTTGCCCCCCTGCCGGATCCGCTGGAGTACCTGCCAGCCATCGAGCCCGGGCAGCATGACATCGAGAATGACGAGATCGTAGTCGTCAGTCAGCGCCAGATGTATGCCATCGAGACCGTTGCGCACCAGATCTACCACAAAGCCTGCCTCGGACAGGCCTTGTTTCAGGTAATCGCCGGTTTTCTGCTCGTCTTCGACTATCAGGATTTTCATCTTCTTCTCTCCAGGCATTAATCAGCATACCAATTGTGCCTGCAGTCAGGTCCAGTTTTCCAAGATTACAAACTTGTAATGTTGCTGTCAGCTATTGGTAAAGGGCCTACCATGAAAATGGTATCCGTCAAAAGGGTGCAAGCATCAAGCAATGCATCACCTTCTGGCTGACATCTGTCAGTTTTCGGTTTTTTAATTGAGAAAAGGAGCCTTAACCATGAAACAGCAAACCATCAACAAAATGATCGCCGCCCTTGCCATCTGTAGTATCGGATTCATCTCCGCTTCGGCCATTGCCGGGCAGGATGAATTTCAACGGCAGATGACGCAACGTGTTCTGCAAGCCAAACAGAAACTGCAGCAGGCCGAAGCCGCCAAGGGCGCGGAGCGCCAGAAACTAATGAGCGAGCACATGAAAATGATGCATGAAATCATGGGGAAAATGCAGGCCATGAAACCCAAGGCCGGTATGACCATGCAGGAACATGAAGACTGGATTAATGAACACCAGAAGCTCATGGACGACATGATGGGGCAGATGATGGAAGAGCATCACATGCTGATGGATATGGGCGACATGCAGAAGAACTAGCCAGACAATCGGGCAGGGCAGGATCATGGCCTGCCCGATTCAATCGGAATCATCCCTGCCATATTGAAGCACGGGGCAAATGATGTCTCATATCAATCATCAAGGTAATTTTCATACGGAACATGCCGTCAGCCGCCTTCTTCGCATTGGAGAAACCAACTTTTCCGACGAGGCGTTGCACAACACCGAAAAGCGATTGCTAGGCATCCTACGGCTGGCTCTCGACAAACAGAGCGGAGACCTCGGCATCGCTTACGATTCGGCAGCGGTTTCGTTCGGCCAAGTACTGTCGTTACTTAGACAGTCGGGGATCAGTCCTGTCGATTCGCGATGGTTTCGGTTGAAGGCAGCCTGGTATGACTACACCGATGAATACCAATATCCCGGTACTGCCTTGCAGTACCGCTCGAGAGCGATAATCGGCCATGCCTAAAATCATCCCCAACCTGCACCCGCTACTGGTGCATTTTCCCATTGCACTGATCTCCGTGTCGGCATTCTTCCATGGGGCTGCGATAGCGACGCGGGGCAAAGCCTGCGCAGCCCATTGCGCCATTCTCGCCCATACCACGCTGTGGCTGGGCGCGCTGTCCACGCTGCCCACTGTCTTTTTTGGTTGGCAAGCATTCAACAGCGTGAACCACGACGAGGCCGGCCATGCCGCCATGCTGATTCATCGCGTCTGGGCGCTTGGCACACTGGCGGCACTGACCGCTTTAGCAGGTTGGGATGCCTGGCGCAGCAAGGTAGATGCGATACCCCCGTGGTGGTTTGCGGGCGTAGTGCTCGGGGCCTGGAGCATGGTGGCCACCACGGCATGGCATGGCGGGGAACTGGTTTACCGGCATGGGCTTGGGGTGATGGCGCTGCCAGTCGCGGAAGCTGGCCATGCACACGGTCACGCACATGGCGACACACCCGGCGGCGAGGGCCATACGCATGTGGACGCAATGCCCGAAGATGAGGCTCATAATTCCCAGCATGGGCATACGCACTAAACTTGAACAGGAGAAAACCATGTGGTTGTGGACACGCATTTTCCTTGTGGCGATGTTGTTCAATTCGGCTGCCGCGCTCGCCGGCACCGCCGTTACCGTCTATAAAAGCCCGACCTGTGGCTGTTGCGAGAAATATGTCGATTACTTGAGAAAGAACGGCTTCGCAGTTAAGGCCATAGACCAGAACGACATGAGCGCCATCAAGAAACGCTACGGCGTCACCCGCGTCGCCAGTTGCCATACCGCGCTGGTCAATGGCTATGTAGTCGAGGGCCACGTGCCGGTAAGCGCCATCAATAAGCTGCTCAAGGAAAAGCCTGCCATCGCCGGCATCAGCGTGCCCGGCATGCCGATGAATTCGCCGGGGATGGGCGAGATGAAAAAGGGCACGCTAACGGTTTACCGCATCCCCAAGGCGGGAGAAACCCCTACGGTGTTTTCGGTCGAATGAAGGAGTCAGTCATCATGATCAGGCGAATTTATCTATCTCTTTCAGGGTTGGCTTTGGCGCTCGCCGCAGCGGCATCATCGGCCAACGGCATCGACCAGCATCGCTTGGTGAACGGCATGGACATTTACTACGGGGTGGTACCGGCCGAGGTTGTGGGAAGCCATCCGCAGCAGCATGCCGAAGCCGGCATGCACGGCAAGAACCTTTTATCTGCTGGAACGCATCACCTTGTCGTGACGTTGTACGACAACAAGACTGCGCAGCGGATCAATGATGCGAAGGTCGAAGCCGTGGTGATACCGCTCGGTCTGGCGCATCAGCAGAAGCCGCTCGAACCGATGCAGATCAATGGCACGATGAGCTACGGAAATTACTTCAACATGATAGGTATCGGCCCGTTCCGCATCGAGCTTCAAATCACACGCCCCGGTAAGGGAGGTACAACGAAAACCGAATTCGAGTACCGTTTGCCGGCAAACTGATAACAATGACTGACTGGCGCAGTATGCCGGCCAATGGGAGAAACGATATGACGACACATGAACACGAACATCATCAAGCAGAATCTGGTGTCCCGAAGCAAAAACTAGCCTTGATCGGTTTTCTGATCGTGGCGGGGGTTTTCCTGTTTACCGAGCACCGCGCCCACCTGTTTGGTTTTTTGCCTTTTCTATTGCTGCTGGCCTGTCCCCTGCTGCACCTGTTACATGAAGGGCATGGCAAACACGAAGCAAGCCCAAGCAACGACGACCAAGATAGAAAGGAGTCATAATGAGTGACGCAACCCCGGCCTATGGCCTCTGGTCCCTGGTGATCATCAATTCGCTGATTTTTATCATTTTCGCATTCAGCTTCACCAAGCCTAAAACCTCGCGGGATTGGCGTTCGTTCGGCGCCTTCTCGGCATTCATCGTTGCGCTGTTCACTGAAATGTATGGCTTTCCGCTGACGATTTATCTGTTGCTTCCGTGGCTATCAAAGCAGTTTCCGGGCATCAATTTCTTGTCGCACGATGCGGGACACTTGCTTGAAGTTATCTTCGGTTGGAGCTCCAATCCGCACTTCGGACCGTTCCATATGATGAGCAACATTCTGATATTCGGCGGATTCGTTATGTTGTCCTCGGCATGGCGCGTGCTGTATCAAGCGCAACGCCTACATCAGCTTGCGACTACCGGACTCTATGCGCGTATGCGGCATCCGCAGTATGTCGGCTTTATCCTGATCATGGCTGGCTTTCTGTTGCAGTGGCCTACCCTCATTACATTGGTAATGTTTCCTGTTCTGGTGTTCATGTACCTGCGGCTGGCGAGACGCGAGGGACAGAATGCAGCAGCCGAATTTGGCGAGGAATACCGGCACTATGCCGCCAAAACACTGGCATTCTGGCCAAAATTCAACAAACAAATAGGGCAGCCGACGTAATGTCGCAAAGGATGTTCGGAATGGCCTTTTTCGTCGCTGTGCCCACACACCGAGGGAAGCCCAGCCCGGCAGGTTGTCGCCACTTTTTTCGTCCTCTTGCAGGAGAACTATCGTGACCGAATTGGTACAAGATCCCGTATGCCGCATGCAAGTTCCGGCAGCATCGTTCGCCGCGGAACACGCAGGCATCATATACGCCTTTTGCTCGGTGCAATGCCGCGACCGCTTCCTGGCGAACCCGCATCTTTACATCGGCTTTCCCGGCCGCAAGGCGCCGGCGCAGGAAGGCCTGAAAATCGTCAAATGCCGCAGAATCCGCTTCGCTTACCCACTCGACACAACTCAGGCTAAACGGGTACAGGATGCTTTGACAGGCAAGATGGGCGTTCAGGATGTCCACATCGAGGACGACAAGATGGACATCCAATATGACCTGATACAGGTTACCGAGGAGCAACTCGAGAACGAACTAACGTCTGTCGGGATCGCGCTCGGACAGGGCTGGGCGCATCGCCTTAAATACGCATTCATTCACTTCGAGGAGGAATTTGAAATCGGCAATCTCGAAGTCACGAAAAATAAAAAAGGCGGCCACTAAAGTCTGTCCGGGATGTTTCATAACCGTGTCACGGGGCCCCAACCATTGGGATCGCACGAGCCGATTGAAAAAGGAGTTCAGTGAAATGACAAATCCTGCGGAAATGACTATGCCGCCTGCAATGTCCAGCGCCTGCCTGGCCAGACATCTTCTGCATCGCCTGTTCAAGGATTTCGACGGAAATATTCGCATCTGCCTATGGGACGGCTCCGAAGTGCATCTGGGCCGCGCTCGCCCTGAATTTACACTCACCTTCCGTTGTTCAAAGGCTTTCCAGGCTCTCGTCCTGTCGCGCGATCCGTTGCATCTCGCGGAATCTTATTTTCAAGGGCTCGTCGACGTGGATGGTGACTTTTACAGTGCTCTCAAATTGCGTCATTACCTGGCTTCGTTGCAATTATCCCTGACAGAAAAGGCCCTTCTTGCGGCTAAAGCACTCAGAGTCAAACCAGACAAAACCGTATCAATCGCCGACAGCACGCCGCAGTGGAAAAAAACCATGGACCAGAAGCTGGGAATGAGATCCGGCAAAAAGCTCAATCGCGATGCCATTTCCTTCCATTATGACGTTTCCAACGATTTCTACGCACTGTGGCTGGATGAGCAGATGATCTACTCCTGCGCTTATTACGAGGAAGCCAGCCAAAGCCTGGAGCAAGCGCAACGTAACAAGCTCGATCATATTTGCCGAAAACTGCGGCTCAAACCCGGCGAGCGACTGCTCGACATCGGTTGCGGCTGGGGCGCGCTGATCTGTTGGGCTGCCGAGCATTACGGCGTAAATGCACATGGCATTACGTTAAGCCAAAATCAGTGCAAACATGCCCAACAAACGATCCGGCGCAGCGGACTCGAACACAAAGTTTCCGTAGAACTTCTCGATTACCGCGATCTTAAGGGCGAGGCCAAGTATGACAAACTGGTGAGTGTGGGGATGTTCGAGCACGTCGGTTTGAAAAACCTGCCTGCCTACTTTGCCATTGCCCATCGGCTGCTGAAGCCCGGCGGACTGCTCCTCAACCACGGCATCACCAGCGATGAGGGCGGTTGGAAGAAAACCCTTTCGACCGAATTCATCAATCGCCATGTCTTATCCTGATAGCCAACTCGAGACCGTCAGCACGGTTCAAGGACTTATGGAAGATAGCAACTTTGAGATTCACGACGTCGAAGGTCTCAGGCGGCACTACGCGTTGACGCTGCGCGAGTGGGTGAGACGCCTGGATGAGCGGCGTGAAGAAGCGATGAAATATGTGTCCGAACCCGTCTACCGAATCTGGCGACTGTATATGGCAGCGTGTGCCCTGCAGTTCGAAGAAGGCAATACGGAGATCTACCAAATTCTGGCTTCCAGGCGTGAGCCCTTTTCCAGTCCGGCCCCGCTCACGCGGCGCGATCTTTATCAAAAGCCATGTTAATCAGCGGGCAACACTTACCAGATGCTGGAGGGCTGCCAGGAAGCGCGCGCAAGGTCGATCCGGATCGGCATGAAAGGAACCAGGCACGATGTGTTTTTCTGCAACAGCAAGTTTTATAGCCGGAGCTTCATTGTCCGCACTCGGTGTGGCAACTGTGAAAAAGGCGCAAAGAAAGGCAGAGGTTCCGTTTGCGATGATCCCGCTGCTGTTCGGGGTTCAGCAATTCATCGAGGGAATGCTATGGCTGTCATTCCGCTTCGATGCTCCGTTGCTCAATGTGACCATGACGTATGCGTTTACGCTGTTCTCGCACGTACTGTGGCCAATATTTGTGCCACTTTCCATCGGACTGGTGGAAACCGTGGCCTGGCGCAAAAAGGTGATATCGGCGTTCCAGATCATTGGAATCACGGTCGGCTTGTACCTGCTTTACTTGATCGTCAGATTTCCCGTCACTTCGGAGGTTGATGAACACATTGTGTATGTTTTACCGCATTTTTATAAGGTTCCGGTGATGGCGCTCTATCTTGCGGCCACATGTGTCGTCTCTTTCTTTTCGAGCCACAAGTTGATCAATGTTTTTGGTGTTCTGGCGCTGTTGCTTTTTATGGTGGCTTACTGGTTCTACACCGTCGCCTTTTTTTCCGTATGGTGTTTTTTTGCCGCGATTTTAAGCGCTGTCATTTATCTGCACTTTAGGTTGGGAAAACAGCGCACCCCAGGCTTGATGCCGAGCCGTGCGTAAGGTACCGAAAAGTAATGTAAGTAGTGAGTGCAGGTTTTGAAGTAAACGTGAATGAGGAGACAGATATGGACTGGTTAGTGCAAAACTGGGTGTGGGTGCTGGTGTTCGCGGCGTTCATCGGGATGCATCTGTTCGGACACGGAGGTCATGGGGGCCACGGCGGTCACGGCGGCGGCTGTGGCGGGGGCGAGCAACGCCCAACGGACGGAGAACAACCGGGCAAGGATCGGCCGCAAGGCCATCATCACTAAAAGGAGAGACGATCATGCTGAATATCAAACTCGTTTCCTGGGCATTGGGGTTGTGGAGCGCGGTTACGTTTGTCGTATGCGTGATCTACGGCCTGGTCACGCCACAAACGCTGCACATGCATGCGCTCCTCGAACAGGTGCTGCCGGCGTTCAAGTGGCTTACCTGGCGGGGGTTTCTGCTGGGGCTGATCGAGAGCTTTCTGTATGGCGTGTATGCCGGGCTGGTGTATGTGCCGATATACAACTTTCTCAAGCGGCGCTGGGGCAACGGCCAGCCGTAGCTGCGTGAGGCCCCGGGGGATGCCGGGCCGCCGGTAATACCAGGTTGTAGTGCGGAAGAGCTTGTGCCGGCTCCGGATTGGTTGCCCCCGGAGCCGACGGTACCCAAAGAGCGTGGCAACCATTGGCATGATGATAGGGAGATGGAACATGGCGATCGATCCAGTATGCAAGATGAACGTGGAACCGGTGAAGGCAGCGGCAAAAGCAGAACATGCCGGGCAGGTGTACTACTTCTGCTCGGATACTTGCCACAAGACATTTGTCGCCGAACCGGGGAAGTACACAAGCGGTGCAGCACCGGCCGACCATTCGTGTTGCGGTGGACATAAGTAGTTGATGGAAAGTATGGAAAGCAAATAAGCGGCATGGAGCAGACGGAGCTCATCCAGATCGGCGGCGCGGGACCCGCGGGCCTCGCGGCTGCCATCACCCTGGCCAGGGCTGGCCGCCGCGTGCTGGTTCACGAGGCGCAGAGCGAAGTCGGGCACCGTTTCGACGGCGATTTTCAGGGGCTGGAGAATTGGAGCACGCAGCAGGATGCACTCGAGCTGCTGCGGGAAATCGGCATTACCACGGAGTTCGCTACGTCGCCCTGCGACCGCGGTTATGCTTTCGATGCCAGGGGCGAACGCTACGAGGTGGCGGGCAGCAAGACGCTGTTTTACATGGTAGAGCGGGGGCCGGGGCCGGAAACGCTGGACACCGCCCTGCTGGAGCAAGCGCGTGGGCTGGGAGTTGAAGTGCGCTTCAACAGCCGTCTCGACAGCCTGGAGGGTCCCGGCATTCTTGCCGCCGGCCCCAGGGCGGCGGACGCCATCGCCGTTGGCTACCACTTCGAAACCGCCATGGAGGACGGTTTCTGGGTGATTCTCGACGATGAGCTTGCACCGCAGGGTTATGCCTACCTGTTGGTCATGAACGGGCGCGGCACCGTCAAAAGCTGCATGTTCTCCGGCTTCAAGCAGGAACACTTGTATGTCCAGCGCACCGTGGTCGCTTTTCAACGGCTGGTGGGGCTGGAAATGGTGAATCCCCGCCCTCACGGCGGCGCGGGCAACTTTCATATCCCGGCGCGCGCCGTCATCGGCGTGCATCCGGTGGTGGGAGAGGAAGCCGGTTTCCAGGATTTTCTATGGGGCTTCGGCATGCGTTACGCCATCCTCTCCGGGCTGCTGGCGGCGCGCAGCCTGCTGGAAGGCAAGGACTACGACCTGCTTTGGCGGCGTGAATTGTGGCCGCCGATGTGGAGTTCCATGGTCAATCGAGCGATTTTCGCGATGTTGGGCAACAAGGGTTACCGCTGGATTCTGCAGAAAAACCGGGCGCGGAGCTGGGATATGCATCGCGTCTTCCACGGACTCTACCAGCCGTGGCCGATCAAGCGCTTGCTCCTGCCCTGGGCACGTCTGCGTTACCGCTCTCAGCGCCGGGACGAGAGCTGCGACCACGTCAATTGCACCTGCGTGTGGTGTCGCCACGGTGATCATCGCATTGCCGGAACAGAGAAAGCTTGCGGTAGCTGACCCAGGGAGTTAACCCAAGGGAGACGAATGGAGAAGGAAATGAGCAAATTTTCAGAGGGTACGGTGGTAGGTAAGCAACGCTGGGCCGAGCGGCTGTACTCGCTGCGGGTGGACGCCGCAGTGGCGCCGTTCCAGGCTGGTCAGTTCACCAAGCTCGCACTCGATATCAACGGCGAAATGGTCGAGCGTCCCTACTCCTTCATCAGCGCGCCCGGCGACAAGCCCTTGGAATTCTATTTCATCCTGGTGCCGGGTGGGCCGCTCACCCAACGTCTGGCGGCACTCGAAGTGGGAGACGCGGTTTGGGTTTCGGCGCACGCGGCAGGATTTCTCACTCTTTCCGAAGTGCCCGATGCAAAGCACCTGTGGCTGCTCTCGACCGGTACCGGTATCGGGCCGTTCCTTTCCATCCTCAAAACCGAAGCGCCGTGGCAGCGCTTCGACCGCGTAGTGCTGGCGCATGCGGTGCGCCAGGCCGACGAACTTGCCTACGATGAAACTATCCGGGAATTCGCGCAACAGCACAGCGAACAGTTCCGTTTTGTGCCTTTCGTCAGCCGCGCCGAGACGGATTTCGCGTTGCAGGCGCGCATCCCGGAAACCATTGCCGATGGCCGGCTTGAAGCCTGGGCGGGTATCCCGCTTTCTCCTGAAGGTTCGCAGGTGATGCTGTGCGGCAATCCGGACATGCTGCGCGATACGACCGGAATATTGCTCGCGCGTGGCATGAAGAAAAACCGGCGGCACGATCCCGGCCACATCACTGTGGAAAGTTATTGGTAAGTGTACGTAAAAAATAGAATATAAGGATGGGTTATGAAGACAGCTACGATTGAAATCAGCGGCTTACTGTCAGCATTAAGCAGTCGAGGCATAGAGAGACAACTTACCAAATTGCCGGGCCTTCATAAGGCGGAAGTCAATTACGTGGCCGGTAGCGCGACAGTGGCCTATGACGAGACGATCATCGATCTCGAAACCATCAAGCATAAGGTGCATGAGTGCGGCTATCACTGCGCCGGCGAGCAGATGCCAAAGCACTTATGTACGCCGGAGGATCCTGCAATCGCGAGCGCCGGAACCGCGATCCCGCCCATGGCACGCGCGGGCCATGGGCATAAAGTTCGCACTACTCATGGCGAGCATGAAGCGCACGCCGGGCACGGTGGCGAGATGGAAAGCACTGCCCACGAGATGGGGCATAGTGCCGGAATGGATATGCAGGCCATGGCGCGTGACATGCGCAATCGCTTTCTGGTCTGCCTCCTCTTCACCGTGCCAATCTTCACCTATTCGCCTATGGGGAGAATATTCACACCGCCAGCGCCGCCGATTGGCCTGGAATTGAATCAATGGCTGTTTCTACTGGCCACTTTGGCAGTGGTCTATCCGAGTTGGCCGTTTTTCGTCGCCGCCTGGCGTGCGCTCAAGAACGGTGTGCTTAACATGGCGGTGCTGGTCGTCTTGAGTGTTGGCACCGGTTACCTATTCAGCGTCGGTGCCACCTTCCTCTTTGAAGGAGACCAGTTCTTCGAAGCTTCTGCTGTTCTTCTGGTATTCATTCTACTCGGTCACTGGCTGGAAATGCGAGCCCGTGCCGGCGCCTCCGAGGCCATCAAGGCGCTGATGGATCTTGCCCCGGCCAAGGCTTCTGTCATCCGTAACGGTATCGAGGTCGAAGTGCCGACAGCTGAGGTGGTGGCGGGCGACATCGTTGTGATTCGTCCGGGCAATAAGCTCCCGGTTGACGGCACGGTGGATACGGGCGAATCGCTGGTCGACGAATCCATGCTTACCGGGGAATCGATGCCAGTCAAAAAGGGACCAGGCGCCATGGTGATTGGCGCGACGATCAACAAGAGTGGCAGCTTTCGTTACAGGGCGACGAAGGTCGGGGCCGACAGCGCGCTGGCACAGATCGTAAAACTGGTGCAGGAGGCGCAGAACTCGAAAGCACCGGCACAGCTCCTGGCCGACAAGGCCGCGCAATGGCTGGTGATCGCCGCGGTGGTGGTCGGTCTTGCGACTTTTGCTGTGTGGTTCTGGTGGATCGGTCAACCACTGCTATTTGCATTGACGCTAACCATCACAGTCTTTGTGATTGCCTGCCCGGATGCGTTGGGACTCGCCACGCCCATGGCGGTGATGGTGGGTACCGGCCTGGGTGCAATGAACGGCATCTTATTCAAGAATGCCTCTGCGCTTGAAGACGCCACCAAGCTTGACGTCATTGTCTTTGACAAGACTGGAACACTCACTATCGGCCAGCCGGAGGTCGTGGAGACGATGATGGCGGAAGGGGTCACCGAGGATGCGGTGCTGGCCGCCGCCGCCGCAGTTGAGCAGGGATCCGACCATCCGCTGGCACAGGCAATCCTGCGCCGAGCTTCGCACCTAACCGTCACTGCGCCTACGGGTTTCGAAAGCCTTGATGGTATGGGTGCGCGTGCCGAGACTGATGGTGGGACTATATTCCTCGGCAACCGCTTACTGATGGATACACAAAAGCTCGCACTCGGTTTATTGGAGGCCGAGGCCGCTCGCCTGCAGGGTAATGGCCGTACCGTGGTTCACGTGGCTCAGAACGCTCGCGTGGTTGGTCTCATCGCTATCGCCGACGCAGTGAGGCCAACCGCCAAAGCGGCTGTAGCCAAGTTGCGCGAGCGCGGCATCGAAGTGGTAATGCTGACTGGCGACAATGCGGCCACAGCCAGGCGCATCGCTGCGGACTTAGGCATTGACAGCGTATTGGCCGAAGTGCTGCCCGGCCAGAAGGCCGACAAAGTCAAGGAACTTCAGGCGATGGGCAAGAAAGTCGGGATGGTGGGGGATGGTGTCAACGATGCACCGGCGCTGACCCAAGCAAATGTCGGTTTTGCCATCGGTGCCGGAACCGACGTCGCGATGGAAAGCGCCGACGTGGTACTGATGAAGAGCGACCCCTACGACATCGTCGCCGCGATCGAACTGTCGAGCGCAACGCTACGCAAGATGCACCAGAATCTTTGGTGGGCAGTGGGTTACAACGTGATTGCGTTCCCTCTGGCCGCCGGCGTTTTCTATCCGTTCGTGTTGAGCCCCGAAATCGCAGCGCTTTCGATGTCGGGTAGTTCTGCGGTGGTAGCGATCAATGCCTTAATGCTGAAGCGCACCAAGCTGGCAGGCATTCGTCGACCTGACGGGGCGGAAGCGTCCATTGCGTCGCAAGTATCGACATGACCGTCGCCACTCAGCGCTCAGCCGACATGTCCGGGGTCACGATGACCGTACTTATTCTTGCCGTTTTCACTGTATCCGCCGGCTTCGGCATCTTGCTTCCGCTATTGCCTTATCTGGTCGAGCGACTTCTGGGAGAAGGCATGGATGCTGCACAAGTTTCCCGGCACACAGGGTTATTAACCGCCGCCTACACCCTCGCACTTTTTCTGTTTGCTCCCATGTGGGGCCGATTATCCGATCGACACGGTTCTCGTGGCGTGCTGCTTGTTGGGCTATTCGGCTTCGGTATTACCATGCTGTTTTTTTCATTCATCGAGAGCCTCTCCGCAGTTTACGTTGAGCGATTTTTGAGCGGCATGTTCGCCGCTGCGGTGACGCCAGTGGCAACGGCTGTGGTCGGTGATTTCGCCTCGACCGAGGAAACGCGCGCCAGACGGCTTGCGTTTGTCAGCATGAGCGGTATCGCTGGTTTCCTACTCGGGCCTATGCTGGGAGTATTCATCATGCGCCTGGCGGCGGACTTCTTCACCATCACCATGCCAGCGGGTTCGATTGCGATCCCGCTCGCGGCCACCGCACTGCTTGCCTTTCTCGTTACACCTGTTGTCCTGTTCGCCGTGCCGGATAGAGGGGAAGGGAGTCGCCCAAGGAAGACCAAGTACATTTCGGTCAATAAAGCCACATGGCTCGTACCGAAGCTTCTCATCCTGACTTTCATCGTCTCGACCAGCATTGGAGTCTTCGAAGTTGGGCTCGCGCTGCGCGGCAAGCAGGAGCTCGGCTTTACCCCGTATCAGACCGCGCTGATGTTCACCGAGTGCAGCCTGGTCATGTTTGCAATGCAGGCAATCATATTCTCGCCCTGGGTCAAGCCGGACACGACCCGTTGGCTCATCGCCCCTTCGCTGGCCGTGCTGGCGGCCGGAATGTTCCTCGTACCGTGGGTGTGGAATTTTACGTTGATGCTGGCCGTGATCGGCGCGGTCGCAGCCAGTGCCGGCATCCTCTCGCCGATCCTGACCTACTGGATTTCAGCCAAGGCCGGGCACGCGCAAGGTTGGCAGCTCGGCAGACAAACCGCAGCCGCCAGCCTTGGCGTCACGATGGGATCGGTGATGGGCGGGCTCCTCTTTAATGTCGACACCTTGCCGGGCGCTTCCTTCGCCCTGACTGCAGAGCTCCTCGCACTAGGCGTATTGCTAAGCCTCGGGTTGCCTTATTTGCTCGTGCCCCGTAATCTCGTCAGAACCTCGGCACGATAGCGGTTATCCGTATTTCAGTAGCCCTGAATGCAGAAACGTACAATAAACAACCACGATCAAGGGAGATGAAATGCGACATCGCTGGTATTTTCTTGTTGCTGGACTGGCACTTATCGCGGCCTCGGCGTTTGCAGCGTGGTTCTACTTTTTGCAGAACCGGGCGGCGGAGGGGGTACTCGAAGCCAACGGACAAGTGCGCGGCACCGAGGTGACGATCAGTTCCAAACTTGCCGGCAGGATCGAGACTCTTCCAATCGCGGAAGGCCAACTGCTGAAGAAAGGCAATCTTGTCGCAAAACTTACCTCCGCAGAAGTCGAAGCCCAACTGGAGCAGGCGGCGGCGCAGGCATCCGCTGCCGACAGCCGGGTCAAGGAAATCGAAGCCGCACTAAAGGCGATGGCAACCTCCGTCGGGCAAGCCCAACTCAACGTGGGCGCGACGCAGAGCACTTCCCAACACACTATCCATCAGGCAAACGAAGGCCTGCAACGGGCGCAGGCCGAGCTGGCTGCGGCACAGGCCGTCCGGGAGCTGGAAAAGAACAATTACGATCGCAATGCCAGGCTGGTACAACAAGGTTTCGTCAGCGAAAGCTATTTCGATCAGTTAAAAAGCCGCTACGCCTCGGCGGAAGCGCGGCTGAAGGCGGCGGAGCGGGCGCGCGAGGAAGCCAGCGCGGCGCTGGAGCTTTCCGGGGTATCACAACTGGATATCGGCGTCAGGCAAAAGGAGGTGCAGCGCCTGCAGGACGAGAAGGCGCGCTTGCAGGCCAGCCGCGCCGTGGCGCAAAGCCAGGCCGAAGCGGCGCGGGCCCGGGTCAGGGAGATGCAGGCGGTCGCCAGCGACACCGGGATTCGCGCACCGGCGGACGGCACCATCATCAACAAGCTGGTAGAACAGGGAGAGCTGGTTGCGTCCGGCACTCCCATCGCCACCATGATCGATCTTTCGGATATTTACATCCGGGTTTACATTCCGGAACAGGCCATCGGCTTGATCCGCATCGGTAATCCGGCCCGCATATTCGCAGACGCCTTCCCGCAGCGGTTCTTTCCCGGCAGGGTGGTCGAGGTCTCCCAGCAGGCCGAGTTCACGCCCAAGGAAGTCCACACCCAGGAGGAGCGCACCAAACTCGTGTTCGGCGTCAAGGTGAAGATCGACAACCCCGAGGGCTATCTCAAGCCGGGCATGCCGGTGGACGTCACGATCAAGTGGCGGGAGAACATGGCTTGGCCGGAGCGTGCGCGGAGCGGAGGATGATCGGCGAGACCTGTATCCGGGTGGCCGGCCTGGGAAGGCGGTTCAGAAAAAGCTGGGCCATCAGGGGAGTGAATCTTGAAATCCGGCGGGGCGAACTGTTCGGCATCGTGGGGCCGGACGGCGCGGGCAAAACCACCCTGATCCAGTCCCTGTGCGCCATCCTCGATCCGACCGAGGGCAACGTCACCGTGGATGGCCTCGATTCCGTGCGCGATGCCGCCGCCATCACCTCCCGCCTCGGCTACATGTCGCAGGCCTACTCCCTGTACGAAGATCTCACCGTGGAGGAGAACCTGGAATTCTTTGCCGAAATCCGTGGCATTCCATCACCGCTCTTCGCGCAAAGAAAACAGCGGCTGCTAGAATTCTCGGGCCTCGCGCCTTTTCTCGACCGCAGGACGAAGCACCTTTCCGGGGGCATGCAGAAGAAGCTCGCCCTCTGTTGCAACCTCGTCCACGAACCCGACATCCTGATCCTGGACGAGCCCAACCTGGGCGTCGATCCTGTTTCCCGCCGGCAGCTATGGCGCATGCTGCGCGGCTACCATGCGCAGGGCAATACCGTCATACTCGCCACTTCCTACATGGACGAAGCCGGGCAGTGTGACCGGATGGCCTTCCTGCTCCAGGGACAACTGCTCGCCTGCGACAAGCCCGAGACCTTCGGGGACGACTTGGAGACCGTATTCAAGGCCCATGCCGCACCGGCCAGGACGGTGGCCGGCCTCCCCTTTGCCGCCAGGGCAGCGGACGGCAACGCCATCGAAGTGCAAGGGCTGACCAGGCGGTTCGGCGACTTTACCGCAGTGGACGGCATTTCCTTCACTGTGAAACGGGGGGAGATTTTCGGCTTCCTCGGCCCCAACGGTTCCGGCAAGAGCACCACCATCAGGATGCTGTGCGGCCTGCTGCCGCCGAGCACAGGCGAGGCAACGGTCGCGGGAGTGGACGTGGCGCGCCGGCCGGAGGATGCGCGGCGCGGCATCGGGTACATGTCGCAACGGTTTTCCCTCTACCTGGATCTGACTGCGGCCGAGAACATCGAGTTTTTCGGCAGAGTATACGGGCTCGATAGCGCCACCCTGTCCGCCCGCATGCAGTGGGTGATCGCCATGGCGGGTCTTGGCGGGCACGAAAAATCGCTCACCCGGGATCTCTCCGGCGCCCTCAGGCAGCGCCTCGCGCTCGGCTGCGCACTGCTGCACCAGCCGGAAGTGCTGTTCCTGGACGAACCTACTTCAGGGGTCGATCCCGCCTCGCGCGAGGCGTTCTGGCGGCTTATCCGGGTCATTGCCGATGCGGGTGCCGCGGTATTCGTCACCACCCATTATCTGGCGGAGGCCGAAAACTGCCATCGGGTCGCCTTCATCGATCGCGGCAGCATACTCTGCATCGATGCCCCGCAGCGCCTGCAGGAACTTCACGGCGGCGCCACTCTTGAAGACGTGTTCATCCAGCTCATGGAGCATGCGGCATGATGCTCGCGGCGTTGATCAGGAAAGAAGCCAGGGAAATTCTGCGCGACCCGATCACCCTCGGCACCGCAATTTTCCTGCCGCTGGTCCTGCTGTTCCTGTTCGGCTACGGGGTGACTCTGGACGTGGAGGATGTGCCGATGGCGGTCTACGACCAGGATAAAAGCCAGGACAGCGCGCGCCTGGTGGAGGCTTTCACGCGCAGCGGCTATTTCCGCCTCAAACACGATCTGGATTCCGTCAGGCAGTTAGGCGACGTGATGGACCGGGGACAGGCTACGCTGGCGCTCATCATCCCGCACGATTTTTCGGAAGACCTGCGCGCGGGGAACAAGGCCACGGTGCAGATTATCCTCGACGGCACCTTCTCGGCTACCGCGCTCATCGTTTCCAACTACGCCACGGCCATCGTGAACCGTTACTCCACCGAAACTGCGGTGAAGGCGCTCGCCGCCCGGGGCGCGCCGCCGCTGCCTCATGTGACGGCGGTGTCCAGGGTCTGGTACAACGCGCCCATGAAGAGCGTCAACTACATCGTGCCGGGCCTGTTCGCGGTGCTGCTGATGGCCTTCCCGCCCATGCTGACCGCGCTTTCCATCGTGCGCGAGAAGGAGCGCGGCACCATCGAGCAGATCTACGTTTCCCCCGTCAGCTCGCCGACGTTCATTCTCGGCAAGATCATTCCCTATGGCGCGATCGCATTCCTCGAAATGTTGCTGATACTCTCCGTAGGCACCCTCTGGTTCCACATCCCCTTCCAGGGGAGCCTCATGCTCCTGCTCGCGACTTCCCTGCTTTACGTGCTGGTGACGGTAGGCATCGGAGTATTCGTCTCCACCATCACCCGTACCCAGCTTGCGGCGATGCTGCTGTCGCTGCTGATCACCCTGATGCCTTCGTTCTTGTTTTCGGGCTTCCTGTTCCCGATTGCCAGCATGCCTTACCTGTTTCAGTTCTACACCTATTTCTTCCCGGCCCGCTATTTCAACGACATCAGCCGCGACATCTTTCTCAAGGGCCTGGGGCTGGAATACCTGTGGGGCAATGTGGCGCTGCTGCTCGCCTATACCGTGATCCTGTTTGTGCTGGCGAGCCTGCGCTTTCGGAAGAAGGTGGCTTGATGACCCGAGCGCTGGCATGCGTCAAAAAGGAGTTCCTCCAGTTTTCGCGCGACCGGATGCTACTACTGCTTATTTTCTGGCTGTACACGGCCGAAGTCATCATGTGCACCCACGCCCTTTCTTTCGAGGTGAGAAACCTGCATCTGGCCGTCTACGACCAGGACCGCACCCAACTGAGCCAGAAACTGGTCGAGCGCTTTACCGCCACGGAGTATTTCGGCAAGCGGTTCCTGGTAGACAGCCCCAGGCAGATCGACGCCCTGCTGGACGCCGGGCGTGCGGACATGGGGATCGTGATCCCGCCGGACTTCTCGGACAAGGTGGGCAAGGGAAGGACGGCGGAGGTGCAATTGATCCTGTCCGGCGTCAACTCCAATACGGCAAACGCCGCCCGCGGCTATGCCGGCGCCATTGTTGCCGGCTTTTCCCACGAGCTGATGGTGCAATCCCTGCAACAGCGCGGCATCCAGGCCAGGCTGCCGGAAGTGGTGCCGCGCATGCGCATCTGGTACAACCCGGAACTCAAGTTCCGCTATTTCATGGTGGTTTCGATGATCGTGCTGGCCGGGTTCATGGTGGGCGTCATCAATACCGCCGCAAGCCTGGTTCGGGAAAAGGAAACCGGTACCATCGAGCAGCTCATGGTCACCCCCCTGCGCAGGCACGAGATCGTTCTGGCCAAGCTGGTGCCTACACTGTCAATCGGCTTGGTGCTGCTGTTTCCAAGCTTGTTGATCGCCCGCTGGTTCGGCGTGCCGATGGAAGGCAGTGTTGCATTGTTTTTCCTCGCCTCCGCCATCTCGCTGATTGCCAGCATGGGCATCGGCATCTTCGTCTCCACCTTTGCCCGGAACCTGCAACAGGCCCTGCTCGTCTCGTTCTTCGTGCTGTTTCCGGTCATGTTCCTGTCGGGCACCATCGTGCCCGTGGAAAGCATGCCGCAGTTCCTGCAATACCTCTCGCTGCTCAGCCCGGTGCGCTACTACATGGAGATCTCCCTTGGGATTTTCCTGAAAGGCGTCGGGCTGGACATCCTGTGGCCCAAGTTCGCGATGTTATTCCTGTTCGGTGCGACACTGTTCCTCTGGAGCCTGGTCAGGTTACGGCGGAGAATGCTCGAATAGAGCAAAATGCGGTGGCGGAGAACGACAACCAGAGGGGATGAATTTAGAGATGCGCTCCAGTTCCCATGAAAAATTGGCCGACAGAATCTGCCGGATGTGCGGGAACCCGGTTCCTGCCCCGCCATTTGCGCAAGCCATAGGTAACTTCTGCTGCGAAGCCTGCTACCTTCGATCGCAGGCCGTGCGGTTCGAAGGCGTCGCCTCGATTGAGGCGGAAGCCGCGCTGGCGGAGGCCCTGGCGTCGGCCCTCGACCTGCGGGAGCATGAAACCGGGCTGCATTCCAAGCGGGTTGCCTGCCACACGCTGGAACTGGCCCGTCGCTCCGTCGACGATGCGCCCGAACGCTTGCGCCAGGTTTACTGGGGTGCGCTGTTGCATGACATCGGCAAGATCGGCATCCCGGATGCGATCTTGCTCAAGCATGGTGCATTGACCGACAGCGAGTGGCAGGAAATGCGCACCCATCCGGAAAAAGGGTACCGCATCGCGTCGCAGATGCCCGGCATGCAGGAAGCGGCGGAAATCGTGCTGAGCCACGAAGAGCGTTTCGACGGCTCCGGCTACCCGCGCGGATTGAGTGGCTCAAGCATCCCGTGGGGCGCCCGCCTGTTCGCGGTGATCGATACGCTGGATGCCATGACTTCGGACCGCCCGTACCGGAAAGGGCTGGACTTCGATGTGGCGAAAACGGAAATCCTGCGCATGTCCGGCACGCAGTTCGACCCCGATGCGGTCAGGATTTTCCTGGAAGCGGAGCCCGTGTTGCGGGACATGGTGTCCCTCAAGTGCGGGACGGCTTCCGCGGACGTTATTCTTGCAGGCGATGAACATGCTCCAGCGCGAGCCGCTGCCACATGAAATGTTCGTAACCGCCAGACCAGTACAGGCCAAAGGCAAAAGCGAACAGCAGTTCCTCCAGCGGGATACCGAGCAACAGAACGCCGCTGATCTCCGGCAGGTTCCATACCTGCTGGACATAACCGGGAGAAGATGCCTCCAGTGCAAGGAAGAAGATGAAATAGTAGGCGAGGAACAGCACTCCGCCGACCCAGGTCTTGGTCTTGAGGTCGGGCCGGCAGAAGACGGTGGCCATGGCGCCCGCCGCCATCGCGGCAATGGAGGGATAAATCGGGTTCCACGGCAGAAAGTAGAGGACCGAGAAAACAATGAACGGCGAAACGAGGGCCTTGTAATGATGGCGGTGCAGCGACAGACGTTTTTCCGACACGGGTACGGGTACATCGTTGCGATGGGTGAGAACGGAATAGAGCACGGAGCCCACGCCGCCGATGCCGAAGCAGAAGATCAGGCTTTCCAAGTCGAAGCCGGTGCGCTGCGCCAGATCGAACAGGGTGGGGGGATTCCAGTACTCGGGAACGAACAGCGGTTCGGTGAGGCCGAATGGGGCGGTGACCAGGCTGACCGTCCACATCGTCTTCCGGTGATGCGGGAAGGCAATAAACATGACTGCCCACGGGATCAGAAACAGCAATGCCCAGACCAGCCAGACATATTGATAGGGAATCATCGGGGTTTGCACCTTTCTTTAGCATTGCTTTGGTATAAAGGCTACCAGAAGATGCTTTTGCAAAATAGCAACGGGGGCGAAATATGACAGTCATCGAATTGGCGAGGCTGGCGGAGGTGACGCCGGATGTCATCCGCTACTACGCGCGGATTGGATTGCTGAAGCCGTCACGCAATGCGGTCAACAACTACATGCAGTTCTGCCGGGAGGATGTGAAATGCGTGCGGTTTATCCGGCGTGCGCAGCGATTGGGATTTTCGCTGGCGGAAATCGTCGACATTATCGAAACCAGTCGCAACGGCGGATCTCCCTGCCGGATGGTGCGAGAAACGCTTGGACGGCGCATCGAGGAAAACGGCCGCGCACTGGCGGAACTGGTTGCCGTGCAGAACCGGATGGAGCACACGCTAGCACAATGGCAGCAAATGCTCGACGGATCGCCCGGGGAGCAAGCGCTTTGCAGTCTGATCGAGGCGATGGAAGAAACATAATTGCTTGACCTGTGAGTGGCTCGCAGGTTGTTAAATAAGGCTTCCCCAAGCAAAAAAGGATCATCATGACGACTCCCCATCACTCAGCCGGACAAGCCGCAGTTGCCGTGAATATTGAAATCCCGGTCATCGGCATGAGTTGCGGCGGTTGCGCCCAGCACATCCAGCAGGCACTATCGGAACTGCAAGGCGTAATGCAAGCCACGGTGAGCCATACCGAGGCAAAAGCGCATATCCGTTATGCGCCGGAGCAGGTAACGGTGCAGCAGATTATCAAGGCGATCATTAAAGCTGGCTATCAGGCCGGCGAGCCGCTTGCAACAGACAAAACCACACATCCGCATCAGCAGCAGGCCAACCGGCCATGCTGCTGCGCAAAAAAAAATAATTCAACCGAACGAGGTGACGAATAATGGACCACTCCCAGCACTCGGCAGCACATGAGAAACAAGGAGAGCACATCGAAATTTCCATCGGCGGGATGACGTGTGTGCATTGCGCCAACAAAATCCGGGAGGCCATCGCAGCGTTGGAAGGCGTCGCGCACGCCACCGTAAACCATGCCGAGGGCAAGGCCCACGTTCACTATCTGCCTGACCAGGTCAGCGTCACACAGCTTAACGACGTCATCCGCCAGGCTGGTTACTTGCCGGGATCGGCGAGCCTGAAAATCGGCATCAAGGGCATGAAATGCGCTTCCTGCGTGAAGACGATCGAGGATTCCCTTTACCGTACGCCGGGAGTGGTGTCGGCGAGCGTCGACCCTGCTTCCGCCTCGGCCAAAATCGTTTACCAGCCGAAAATTGCCAGCCATCAAGCGATCGCTCAGGCAGTCATCGACGCCGGCTACCAGGTCGGCGAGCCGCCTGCCACAAACGAAAATGCGCTGGAGCGCCAGGAATCCGAGCAAGCCGCGGAATATACCGGCCTCATGCGCAAGTTCTGGCTGGCGGCGGTCATCTCGGTGCCGGTGATGATTTTCAGCTACCCCGATCTTATCCCCGGCCTGCGCGAGTGGATGCCGATGGGCAGCATGGAGCGGCGCATCGTCTGGAGCATCCTCGGGTTGCTGGCGCTGCCGGTGATGCTCTGGTCCGGCTCCCAGTTCTATCAGGGCATGTGGTCGGGACTGAAGCATCGTTCGGCCAATATGCATACCCTGATCGCATTCGGCATCACGGCAGCATTTCTTTACTCCGTCGTCGCCGTTGCGTTCCCGCAATGGTTCCCGGACATAGCGCTGGCCGAGGCGTTCTGGGACGTGGTGACGGTGGTGGTTGCATTGGTGGTGCTGGGGCTGGCATTGGAAGTGAAGGCCAAAGGCAGGACTTCCGAGGCGATCAAGAAGCTGATCGGCTTGCAAGCCAAAACTGCCCGCGTGCTGCGTGATGGTAATGAGGTGGATATTCCGGTGGAAGAAGTACTGGCCGGTGACGTCGTCATCGTCCGGCCGGGCGAGAAAATTCCGGTGGATGGCCTGGTGACTGAGGGCTCCAGCGCCGTGGATGAATCGATGATCACCGGAGAATCCATCCCGGTGGAAAAAAACGCCGGAGACGAAGTGATCGGCGCGACGATGAACAAGACCGGCAGCTTCCGTTTCCGCGCCACCAAGGTCGGCAAGGATACGGCGCTCGCCAACATCATCCGCATGGTTCAGGATGCGCAAGGCTCGAAAGCACCCATCCAGCGCATCGTCGATGCCGTGTCCGGGTATTTCGTTCCCGCCGTGATCATTCTCGCCATTCTCGCTTTCATCGCCTGGTATGACTTCGGGCCGGAACCGCGGGCGGTCTATGCCACGATCGTGTTCGTCACCACGCTCATTATTGCCTGCCCGTGCGCGCTCGGTCTGGCCACGCCGACTTCACTCACCGTCGGTATCGGCAAGGGGGCGGAAAACGGCATCCTGATCCGCTCCGGCGATGCCTTGCAGACCGCCAAGAAACTCAATGCCATCGTGCTCGACAAGACCGGCACCATCACACGCGGCGCACCGATGTTGACCGACGTGGTTGCGGTAACAGGTTTCGACGAGGCAACCGTATTACAGCTGGCAGGCACGCTGGAACGCGGCTCGGAACACCCGTTGGGCGAAGCGATCATTGGCGGCGCCAGAACGCGCAACATTGCCCTGGGAGAGACGGTGGGGTTCGCCGCCATTCCCGGGCAGGGCGTCAGCGGCACGGTTGACGGCAAAGTCGTACTGCTGGGCAATCCCAAGCTGATGGAAACGCGCAATATCGACATCGGCAGCCTGACGGGCGACTGGCAGCGCCTCGCCGAAGAAGGCAAGACGCCCATGTACGTTGCCGTCGATGGAACTGCGGCCGGGCTTGTCGCCGTGGCCGATACCATCAAGCCGGATTCCAAAGCCGCCATCGCCGCCCTCAAGAAGCTGGGTATCGAAGTCATCATGCTGACCGGGGACAATCAACGCACGGCCGATGCGATTGCCAGGCAGGTTGGCGTGGACCGGGTGCTCGCCGAAGTCGCACCCGAGGACAAGGCACATGAGGTGCAGAAACTGCAACTGGAAGGCAAGACCGTCGCCATGGTAGGAGACGGCATCAACGACGCACCGGCACTGGCCCAAGCCGATGTCGGCATGGCCATCGGCACCGGCACTGACGTTGCCATCGAGGCCAGCGACATCACCCTGATCAAGGGCAGCCTGACCGGCGTGGTGACCGCCATCGAGATCAGCCGCGCCACGATGCGCAACGTCACCCAGAACCTGTTCGGCGCCTTCTTCTACAACATCCTCGGCGTCCCGGTAGCAATGGGCCTGCTTTACCCGTTCTTCGGCTTATTGCTTTCCCCGCTGATCGCCGCCGCCGCGATGGCGTTCAGCTCGGTGACCGTAGTCACCAACGCCAATCGTCTTCGTTCCTTCAAACCCAAAGGAGTCATCGCATGAGTACGGATCGCTGGATGGTGACGTTGTTCGGCCTCGCCCTTGTCGGCCTCGTTGCCTGGTTCTTCTGGTTAAAGAAATCGAAAGGCGCTGCAGCTGTCACCACCAGCAGCGGTGCCCAGGAAGCAATGATTCTGGTGAAAGGCGGTTATACCCCGGATGTGATCGTGGTCCAGCATGGCAAGCCGGTACGACTGATGTTCCGGCGCGAAGAAACCTCAACCTGTTCCGACACCGTGGTGTTTGCGGATTTCAACAAAAGCGTGAAGCTGCCGACAGGCGAGACGGTGGCGGTCGAGTTACTGCCAGAGAAGCCCGGAACCTATGATTTCGGCTGCATGATGGGCATGTTCCGCGGCAAGCTGGTGGTCGAGTAACCACGAAAAGCGTCCATCATGTCGGATCAGTCTGCCGACACGGCGGGATCATGACGACTGGGAGAGGGATATGCATGAACTGCTGGTTCAGTGGGTAAGTTATGTAGTGCCGGTCATCGAGGCCGTGGGAGTCGTTATTGTGCTGTGGGGCGTTTTTCAAGGGTTTGCCGGACTCGCATGCCGTGCCTGGACGGCGTTGAGACGGCATCCTTTGCCGGGAAGTCTGGACGATATCCGCATCCTCATTAGCGAAAAACTGGTGCTGGGGCTTGAGTTTTTTCTCGCAGGCGATGTGATCCAGACCATCGTTGTGCCGAGCTGGCAGTCGTTGGGGGTGCTGGGCGGCATCGTCGGCATACGAACGGTGATCGTCTATTTTCTGGACAAGGAAATGCAAATGGGAAAACGCGCGCCGGATGCAAGGAGATAACATCGATGAATAATACGGTAGCGCTGGTCGAAGCATACCTGCACGTTAATGGATATCCACGGCGTCCGAGTACCCTGTCACCGAGGCGGCAGGCAACCATGATTACCGACCGGTAACGGACTCGATATCTTGGCAACACGTTTCTCGGGTACCGGCATGGCCGCTGCGATGGCGTTGAGTTCGCTGTCGGTGATCGTGAATTCGGCGCTGCTGAAAAGGCGCTCGGCTGACAACTTGATCGGGAGACTGTCATATACCGTTTTTTGATTCCGCTATTGACTGGTTTCGTGCTGGCAGGCGCCAGCGCATTTACCGCGGCCTATTCCCGGCGCTGGGGCGAACGTGGCGGCCGGCTTGCCACCAGCTTGTTGCGCAACGTACTGGGAATCCCCCTGTATTTTTACGGACTGGTACTGGCCTGGCAGGCAGCAGCCCCCTTGTTGTTCGCGTCGGGTGCTGTCAACCTGGGGCTGGGCTGGATTCTGATCGTGGCAGGCGCCGTGCCTGTGATCATCGGCCATTTACATTTGGGGTGGCGCACGCACATGCCAAGTATCGGTGACTCCCTGATGAGTCACGGTCTTTACGCTTATGTGCGGCACCCTATCTATGCCGGCAGCCTCCTTGTTTTCGGAGGCCTGGCGCTGTTGCAGCCTGATGCGCCATGGTTGCTGGCATGTGCGCTTTCCGGCGTATTTTTCACAGTCATGGGCAGACTGGAGGAAATCGACCTGTTGCAGCGCATGCCCGAATATCGTGAATACATGGCGCGGGTGCCGCGCTTCATCCCTCATGTTTTCGCAAGCAGATGGGGTTGGCTTTGCCCTCTATTGGGCTTGGCAATGGGGGCGGGCGTGTTGTACTTGTGGGGCTTGTCGTTGTGGACCGCCATCCTGGCGGCACTCATGCTGGCTTGTCCGATCACGATCCTATGGGGATTAATGACCCTGCGCCGCTATCCCCAATTGCAACCCGGCAAGGACGCGGATTTTTCATGTTGCCGCAAATCAGATGAAAAAGGAGAAGGTCATGACCGATGAACACGAAACAAGACATTTATCCAGAGGGCAGTGGGTATTTTACGGTTTCCTGGCATTTGCCGGGCTGTTGTTGTTTACGGAACACCGCGCCCATGTGCTGGGTATCCTGCCCTACCTGATCCTGCTGGCCTGCCCGCTAATGCATTTGTTCATGCACCACGGTCACGGCAGCCACGGTCAACATACCCACAATCACGAAACATCTGAAGGAGACAAGCAATGAACGCCCCGTCCCCAGCCTATGGACTCTGGTCGCTGGTCATCATCAATTCGCTGGTATTCATCATTTTCGCCTTCAGCTTCGCCAAGCCGCAAAGCAAGCGCGACTGGCGCTCGCTCGGCGCCTTTTCGGCTTTCATCGTGGCGCTGTTCACCGAGATGTACGGTTTTCCGCTTACCATCTATTTGCTTTCCGGTTGGCTAGCCAGCCGCATTCCCGGTTTCGACCCGTTTTCGCACGATGCCGGCCACCTGCTGGAAGACCTGTTCGGCTGGCGCGGCAACCCGCACTTTGGGCCATTTCACTTGATCAGCAACATTCTGATCGTTGCCGGTTTCTTTCTGTTATCCAGTGCATGGCGAGTGCTTTACCGGGCTCAACGCCGGCATACTTTGGGCACAACCGGACCTTATGCAAAAATCCGCCATCCGCAGTACGCCGGTTTTGTGATGATCATGTTTGGATTCCTGCTGCAATGGCCGACCATCGTGACAGTGGCGATGTTCCCGATCCTTGTCTACATGTATGTGCGGCTTGCCCGAGCCGAAGAAAGAGACGCATATGCTGAATTCGGCGAGGAATATTCTAAATATGCAGATCGTGTACCGGCATTCTTTCCGCGATTCTGAATTGATTTGGCGTTGGTGACGAGTTGAACGCCATCGCGGCAGCGGCGATCAGTGGGGAAAGCAATAACCGGCAATATGGTCGACACTTTGAGCGAAGTGCTGACGTGGTGGAGTCCATTTATTTCCTTCTCCCCTCTCCCGTTGCCTACCCCATCTGCCGCGTAACTCCTTCCTCTGCCGGCCAGGCCTCGGCCCGCAACAACATTGGTCAGATCACAAGATACTCTTCCTGATCATGGCGTTTTCCCGGTTGTAGGCTTGCTGTACAGAGAACGCCATCCCCTTCGAATTGTGCAGGGTATTCAACAGCGATTCAACATAACTTCAGCATCATCGGCAAAGGCTATCAAACCGAGGAAAAAATCGTCGGTTGGCGACCGCATGAAATTCTGGGGCAAGGCTGGCGCCTTCTGGGGCGGGCTGTGGGGGCTGTTTTTGGGCGGTGCCGTGGTGATCCTGCCTCCTTCCGGCCCCGTGATCGTACTCGGCAAACTGGCCGCGATGGTAGTCGCGTCGATAGAAGGCGCAATCGTGGTGGGCGGACTGTCTACGTTGGGCGCCGCGCTTTACTGCCTCGGCATCCCGAAAAACAGCGTGGTTAATTACGAAGCGGCGCTCAAGTCGGACGAATTGCTGCTGCTGGCGCACGGCAACGTGGAAGATAGATGAAAGCCACCACCATCATCGAAACCACCCGCACTACCGTGCTGGATCTCTACCGGCCGTTCAACGCGCCGGCGCTGTCTCCCAGCCTATATACCGTTTAGGCCAGCGCCGGAATTCCTCAGCCGGAATCCCTAAAGGTGCGCGGCGATGAATTTCTTTATCGACGCGGCATCCGCATCCATTACCACGAAGCGCTGCGGCAAATCCTCCAGGCCGGTGAGGTCTGCCGGGCGCTCCGGCGCGCGCCCCAGCGCCTCCTGTATCGCATCCTCGAACTTGGCCGGCAGCGCGGTTTCCAGCACCACCATGGGCACGCCGGGCTCGCGGTATTGCAGCGCGACTTTCAGGCCGTCGGCGGTATGGGTGTCGATGATGACGCCGTACTGCTCGTACACCCGGCGTATCGTTTGCATTCGCTGCGCATGGTTGCTGGAGCCCGACACCATGCCGTAGTCGGGCACGCGGCCGAACAGGCCGTCTTTATTCGAATCGAATGCCTCTCCGCGATCCACCGCGCCCCACAGTTCGCGCATCCTGGCAGCATTGCGCCCGGTCAGGTCGAACACGAAGCGCTCGAAATTGGAGGCCTTGGAAATATCCATCGACGGGCTGGAAGTGTGGTGCGTCTCCGCCGAGGTCCGCGGGCGGTAAACGCCGGTGCGGAAGAACTCGTCCAGTACGTCGTTTTCGTTGGTAGCCACCACCAGCCTGGCTACCGGCAGGCCCATCATGCGCGCGATGTGGCCGGCGCAGACATTACCGAAATTGCCGGACGGCACGGCGAAGCTGACCTTTTCGGCGTTGGACCGGGTGACCGCAAAATAGCCCTTGAAGTAGTACACCACCTGCGCCGCGACGCGCGCCCAGTTGATCGAGTTCACCGCGCCGATCTTGTGCTGCGCCTTGAACGCAAGGTCGTTGGAAACCGCCTTGACGATATCCTGGCAGTCGTCGAACACGCCGCGCACCGCGATGTTGAAGATGTTGGGGTCCTGCAGGCTGAACATCTGTGCGGTCTGGAAGCGGCTCATCTTCTGGTGCGGCGACAGCATGAACACGCGGATGCCGTGCTTGCCGCGCATCGCGTATTCGGCTGCGGAGCCGGTATCCCCGGACGTCGCCCCGAGAATGTTGGTCTCCTGTCCGACCTTGGCCAGCACGTATTCGAACAGGTTGCCCAAGAGCTGCATCGCCATGTCCTTGAACGCCAGCGTGGGGCCGTTGGACAGCGACAGCAGGCTCAAGCCCGGCTCCAATTCAAGAATAGGCGTAATGTCTTGCGCATTCTGCCCCGGACGCGCATGGCGATAGACATCGGCAACGTAAGTCTTGTCGACGATGGCCCGCAGATCGGCGGCCGGAATGTCGTCGATGAAGCGCGACAGGATCGTGAATGCCAAATCGCGGTAGTTCATTCCGCGCATCGCGGAGAGCTCGGCGTCGCTGAACTGCGGATAGGCTTCCGGCAGATACAGCCCGCCGTCCGGTGCCAGGCCGCCGAGCAGGATTTCGCAGAAACTTTGCGCGGGCGAATTGCCGCGGGTGCTGATGTATTTCATGTTCTTCCGAGCTCTTCCATGCGGATGCGGATCACTTTTCCTGCAATCGTCGGCAGCGCCTCGATCTGCGCGATGGCCCGATCGATGTTCTTTTCCACCGTGATGTGGGTGAGGATGATGATGTCGGCCTGGTCTTCGCCTTCGGCCGGCTCCTTCTGCATCATGGCGTCGATGGAGATCTCCAGGTCGGCCAGGATGCGCGTCACTTCGGCCAGCACGCCCGGCTTGTCCAGCGCGCGCAGGCGCAGGTAATAGGCGGTGCGCACCTCGCTCATCGGCAGGATGGGCAGGTCGGACAGCCGGTCCGGCTGAAACGCCAGATGCGGCACGCGGTGGTGCGGGTCGGCGGTATGCATGCGGGTGACGTCCACCAGGTCGGCCACCACCGAAGAAGCCGTCGGCTCCGCACCGGCGCCGGCGCCGTAGTACAAGGTCGGCCCCACCGCATCGCCCATCACCAGCACCGCGTTCATCGCGCCGTTGACGTTGGCGATCAGGCGCTTCTCCGGGATCAGCGTGGGATGCACGCGCAGCTCCACGCCCTTGTCGGTCTTGCGCGTAATGCCCAGCAGCTTCACCCGGTAGCCCAGCTCCTCGGCATAGCGGATATCGTCGCCGGTGAGCCTGGTGATACCCTCGGTATAAGCCTTGTCGAACTGCATCGGGATGCCGAAGCCGATCGCCGCCATGATGGTGAGCTTGTGCGCGGCATCTATGCCTTCCACGTCGAACGTCGGGTCGGCTTCCGCATAGCCCAGCCGCTGTGCTTCTTTCAGCGCCACATCGAAATCCAGGCCTTTTTCGCGCATTTCGGTGAGGATGAAATTGGTGGTGCCGTTGATGATGCCGGCGATCCACTCGATGCGGTTGGCGGTGAGCCCTTCGCGCAGCGCCTTGATGATGGGGATGCCGCCGGCAACAGCCGCCTCGAACGCGACGATGACGCCCTTCTTCTGCGCCGCGGCGAAGATTTCATTGCCGTGCACTGCCAGCAGCGCCTTGTTCGCGGTTACGACGTGCTTGCCGCTGTCGATCGCCTTCAGCACCAGCTCCTTGGCCAGCGTGTAGCCGCCGATCAGTTCGACGACGATATCGATATTGGGGTCGGTCACCACGGAAAACGCATCGTCGGTGATTTCCACCGTGCCGCCGGTCGCCGCCCGCGCGCGCTCGAGGTCGCGGTCGGCAACCTTGACGATGCGGATCGGCCGGCCGGCGCGCCGGGTGATTTCTTCCTGGTTGCGGGTGAGCACGGTAAACGTGCCGCCCCCCACGGTGCCTATGCCAAGCAAACCTACATTAATGGGTTTCATATTTTCAGATCGATTCAAAAATCAGGTGCCATGCTTCTTGCGGTAGTTCTCCAGGAAGCGCGCGATGCGGCCGATGGCCTCGGTGAGGTCGTCGGCGTTGGGCAGGAACACCACGCGCAGATGGTCCGGGTGCGGCCAGTTGAAGCCGGTGCCCTGCACCAGCAGCACTTTCTCCTCGAGCAGCAGGTCGAGGATGAACTGCTGGTCGTCCGCCATCGGATACATCTTGATATCCAGCTTGGGAAACAAATACATCGCCGCCTTGGGCTTGACGCAGGTCACGCCGGGGATGTCGGTCAGCAGCTGCCACGCCAGGTCGCGCTGCTTGCACAGGCGTCCGCTCGGGGCCACCAGATCGTTGATGCTCTGGTAGCCGCCCAGCGCGGTCTGGATCGCGAACTGGCCGGGTACGTTGGCGCACAACCGCATCGAAGCCAGCATGTTGAGGCCTTCGATATAGTCCAGTGCGTGGCGCTTCTCGCCCGACACCACCAGCCAGCCGGCGCGGTAGCCGCAGGCGCGGTAGTTCTTGGACAGTCCGTTGAAGGTGACGAACAGCACGTCGCTCGCCAGCGAAGCGATCGAGGTATGCGCGTTGCCGTCGTACAGCACCTTGTCGTAGATTTCGTCGGCGAACACAATGAGGTCGTGGCGGCGCGCGATATCGACGATTTTCTCCAGCACTTCCACCGGGTACAGCGCGCCGGTCGGGTTGTTGGGGTTGATGACGACAATGCCGCGCGTGTTGGGGGTGATCTTGCCTTCGATGTCGTGCAGGTCCGGATACCAGTCGGATTGCTCGTCGCACAGGTAGTGGCGCGCCGTGCCGCCCGCCAGCGTCACGCCCGCCGTCCACAACGGATAATCCGGGGCCGGCACCAGGATTTCGTCGCCGTTGTTGAGCAGCGCCTGCATCGCCATCACGATCAGCTCGGAAACGCCGTTGCCGATGAAAATGTCGTCGATCTGCACGCCGGCGATGTTCTTGCCCTGCGTGTAATGCATGATCGCCTTGCGCGCCGCAAACAGGCCCCGCGATTCGCTGTAGCCCGAGGCGTCCGGCAGGTTGTGGATCACGTCCTGGACGATTTCCTCCGGCGCGCCGAAGCCGAACGGCGCCGGATTGCCGATGTTGAGCTTGATGATGCGGTGGCCGTCTTCTTCCATCTGGCGCGCATGCGCCAACACCGGGCCGCGGATGTCGTAACAGACGTTGTTGAGTTTTGTGGATTTCAAAATGGGCTGCACGGCTGCGAACTGTCTGAATCAAAGTATGATATTTTACTCGAAACGCAGAGTTCCCGGTAACCCATGAAGCTCCATCTCACGCGCCCCGAAGGCAACAACCTCATCACCGGCTACGGGCCGGGCTGGGTACAGATCAACGAAACGCGCCATAGCGCCAGCCTGATCCTGATGCCGGGGCGGATATTGCCCTCCTGGCCGGTGGCGGATTTCGAGGCGCTCGCCGCCGAGCATTTCACCGCAGCCATCGCTCTTGCGCCGGAAATCCTGCTGCTGGGAACCGGCGCAAAGCTGCGCTTTCCGCCCGCCGCCTGCCTCAAGCTGCTGATCGAAGCCAACGTCGGCTATGAAATCATGGACACCGCCGCCGCCTGCCGCACTTACAACATCCTGATGTCCGAGGGACGCAATGTCGCCGCGGCGCTGATCATTTAGCCCCGTAGCGCAGGCGGCCTCGCCTGCAATGCGGCCGATAAGGCCG
>NZ_DASXVH010000086.1:0-6719 GCF_036504375.1 Novimethylophilus sp. | reverse complement strand
CGAACTCTCCCGCATCAGCCTCGCCATCCGCGTCGTCACCGCGCAACAGGGCGAAACCCCGACGATGATCTTCGACGAAGTCGACGTCGGCATCGGCGGCGGCGTCGCCGAAGTCGTCGGCCAGTTGCTCAAACGCCTGGGCGAGAAACGCCAGGTACTAGTCATTACCCACCTGCCGCAGGTCGCCGCGCAAGGCGCGTTGCATCTGCGCGTCAGCAAATCCACTCAGGCCGGCCAGACCATCAGCACCATCCAGGCACTGGACACCCAGAGCCGCACCGAAGAAATCGCCCGCATGCTGGGCGGAGTGGAAATTACCGACACCACGCGGCAACACGCCAAGGAAATGCTGGCGCGACAGTAATAGCTTCGGGCCACGCAGGATGTTCGCGCCGGCGGATTACAAGCCTGGCAGGCATCGGGCACGGAATTGCGCGCCGGCTGGCTTACCGCTTCAGGTAGAAGAACCGCTCAGGTTTTATACGGGCACGGATTCTTGAGGCAATCCGCGTAGATGTGCAGCGAATGATCGTGGATCTTGAAGCCGCGCTCGGCGGCGGCTTTTTTCTGGCGGGCTTCGATTTCCTCGTCGTAGAACTCTTCCACGCGACCGCATTGCAGACAGACGATGTGGTCGTGATGATGGCCCTGGTTGAGTTCGAAAACGGCCTTGTCGCTTTCGAAATGGTGCCGCACCAGCAGGCCTGCCTGCTCGAACTGGGTGAGCACGCGATAAACGGTGGCCAGGCCGATGTCTTCGCCGCTGGTGAGCAGCATGCGATAAACGTCTTCGGCGGAAAGATGGCGCTGTTCGCTGTTTTCGAACAGCGAAAGCACCTTCAGCCTCGGCAGCGTGGCTTTAAGTCCGGCGTTCTTGAGTTCCTGCGGTTCGGTCATGATGGGGTGATGGTACCCTCAAAAGAAGCAATTTACCACGGGAAACACGGGGAAAATCCCATGCACTGATTTACAGAAATTTCCTGATTGTTTCCCGTGTTCCCTGCCGGTTCAAGTTTTCTTTCTGCTCACCGCCTGGCGCTTCTGGACTTCTTCCGGCCGCAGGTCGGCGGCCAGGCGGTCCAGTACGCCGTTGACGTATTTATGGCCATCGGCACCGCCGTAGCGCTTGGCGAGTTCAATCGCTTCGTTGATCGCGACGCGATAGGGAATATCCGCGTCGAAGGCAAGCTCATACCCGGCGATGCACAGGATCGCATGTTCGATCGGGCTCAACTCCTCCACCTTGCGGTCGACGAAACCGGCAAGCTTGGCGTCCAGCCCCGGCAGATTCTCCAGCACGCCGTTCATCAGCGTCTTGCAATAAGCCTGGTCGGCGCGCGCGAAGGTGCTGTCCTCGGCCAGGTTGCGCAGTATTGCCGCTGCGCTGTTGCCGCTCAGGAACTGCTGGTACAGGCCTTTGAGCACCAGTTCGCGCGACAACCGGCGGTTGCGGCCGGGTTTAGCTTCCTGTGCTTGCTGTTCACTCATAGCGACCTCAGCAGATTGATCATTTCGATGACGACTTGCGCGGCTTCCGCGCCCTTGACCGACATGCGCGCCAGTGCCTGGTCGTCGTCTTCGGTGGTGAGAATGGCATTGGCGACCGGGATGCCGGTTTCCAGCTGCACTTCGGATACACCGCGCGCGGATTCGTTGGCAACCACTTCGAAGTGGTAGGTCTCGCCGCGGATAATCGCGCCCAGTGCGATCAAGCCGTCGAATTGCTCGCTGTTCGCCATCGTGTGCAGCACCAGCGGCGTTTCCAGCGCACCCGGCACGGTCGCCAGCGTGATGTCGGCGTCAGCCACGCCGAGCTTGTGCAGTTCGGCCTTGCAGGCGCTCAACAGGCCGTCGCCGATGTCGGCATTGAAGCGCGACAGCACGATGCCGATACGCAGCCCTTTGCCGTCCAGGTTTTGTTCGATTTCTTTCATGCTATTTCTCTTAGTGAATTCTTAAAGGTTGGGAGTGTACTAGATGCGATTGCCAATTGCGCGCGTAAGCATCCGCCAGTTGTTCGCTGCTGCCCAGGAAAACCACATTTTCCGCGTTTTTATACTGCGCCGCCTTGGTGAAATTGAACGAGCCGGTGATGACCATCGCTGCCGGCGTGCCAGCGTCGATTACCATTACCTTGTTGTGCGCGCTCTGGTGTTCGCCATCAAGCCATACCGGTACGCCGGCAGCGGCGATGCGCGGCACCTGACCGTGATCCATTTTCTCGGTCTGCTCGCGGTCGGCGATCAGTTTGACCTCGACGCCGCGCTTGTGGGCGTCGATCAGCGATTGGGCAATACCGTCGTGAGTGAACGAGAATGCCTGCACCAATATCTGGCGGCGGGCATGCCGCACCGCATCGGCGATCTGCCCGGCTACGTCATCCTGCGGCGTAAACACCGCCTTCACCGTTGCGGATGAACTTACGGCAGATTTCCCGGCGCCCGGGTCGAAAGCGAACGCGGCACTCGCAAAACACAAGCACAATGCAAAAATGACATTCCGGCTTACCCCAAGCCCGCGCTGGATCATTGCTTGTGCCCTATTTCTTCGTTGCAGGCGCGACTACAGGCACCGGCAGCGGCGCGTTCTTGCGGATGGCCCGATAGCGTTGCGCCACCCTATCCTGCGCCTTGGCGAGCGCTTCCTTGGCGGCATCTTCGTCCTTGACCTTTTTCTCGGCTGCGATCTGTTTCTTGGCAGCCTCTTCCGGCGTCGGCGGCGGCAGTTTGGCCAGCGCCTCTACCGAACACAGCATGGCAACCAGCATCAAGATTTGAGGCTTCATGGCTTCGACTTCTCTTTTTCGTACCAGAGTTCGTGGTGCTCTTTGGCCCAGGCTTGGTCCACCATGCCGGTTTGCATCGCCTTGAACGCACCTTCCGCGCCTATCGTGCCCATATAGATGTGGCCGAAAGCCGCGCTGATGAACAAAATCGCACCTATGCCGTGGATCAGATTGGCGATCTGCATCGCATGGCGCCCCTGCTCGAAATTGGGGAAGTCCAACACGAAGCCCGACAGGCTGACGATGAGCCCGAACAGACATACGCCCATCCAGAACCACATTTTCTCCGCGGCGTTGAATTTATCGCTGGGCACATTCATTTTGCCGCGCAGGATGCTGGGCGCGTGCAGCAGCCACTGCCAGTCGAATCGCTGCCACAGGTTGTATTTGACGAAGCGTCTGAACAGCATGACGATGGATACGAAAAACAGCGGCCCGACGAGGTTGTGCAGGTTCTTGGCGATAACGGCGACCCACGAAAATGCTTCATGGCCGATCACCGGGATGAAAATATGCTTGCCGAACAGGATGATGATGCCGGTCAGCCCCAGCGTCACGAAACAGATGGCCGTGGTCCAGTGGATATAGCGTTCCCAAGTCTCGAAGCGCTGCATCATGCGGCCGGTCAGCGGATCATGCACGCGCATCGGACCGAATATCGCGTAATAGCCCAGGATCAAGAGCGGCACCAGCACCAGCAACCAGCCGCCGTAAAACGTGACGGGGCCGTTGTGCACCGTGCGCCACTTTTGCCCTTCCGCCTGCTGGAACACGCCGGCTTCACGGTTGCGCGACTGGGTGTAATGGGTCGCGCCGGACTCGGCGCGGCGCATGGCTTCCGACGGCGGCGACTTCTGCGCTTCGGCACTGTACGGGGTGGCCTCGGTGGTGGCGTCCACCGCCGGCACAGGCTTGTCTGCCGCCTGCGCGGCGAGCAGCAATGCGCCCAGAATCAGCGCAAGACATATCTTTTTCAACACCTTATGGCTCCTGATAATCGGTGCGGCGGTATTCGTTCTGCTGCAGGTTGCGGGCGTGGATGACCTCGACCCATACCTCCTTCTGGTGGCCGAAGCGCGCGCTATCCCAGACGCGCTGGTCGTGCTTGCCCTGAAATGCGCCATTTTCATACGGCACCAGGCCCTTGTATTCACCGCAGCCGGCCAAGCCGCATGCCAGCAGCAGACATAACGCCAGCTTCGTCATTTCTTGTCCGCTCCCGCATTTTCCGGCCGCCCGTAGGCCAGATTCCAGCCCCATTTTTCGTCGCCGTAGCCGCGCACCTCGGCACGCTCCTCGAGGATATGCGAGATCACGATAGAATCGCCCGCGAGCAGCGCCTTGGTCGAGCACATTTCCGCGCACAGCGGCAGCTTGCCTTCGGCCAGGCGATTGCGGCCGTATTTCCTGAATTCCTCCCCGGAACCGTTCTCTTCGGGCCCGCCGGCGCAGAACGTGCACTTGTCCATCTTGCCGCGTGCGCCGAACAGGTCGGTGGCGGCCGCGGCCGGCTCCTTGCCGGCCGAGTTCGGGAACTGCGGCGCATCGAACGGGCAGGCGTAGGAGCAGTAGCCGCAGCCTATGCACATATCCTTGTCGTGCAGCACCACGCCTTCCTCGGTCTTGTAAAAACAGTTGACCGGACACACCGCCATGCAGGGCGCATCGGTGCAGTGCATGCAGGCGGTGGAGATGGACTTCTCGCCGGGCTGGCCATCGTTGACGACGATCACGCGGCGGCGGTTGACGCCCCACGGCACCTCGTGCTCGTTCTTGCACGCGGTGACGCAGGCGTTGCATTCGATGCAGCGCTCGACGTCACAGATGAATTTCATTCTCGCCATGCTTAAACCTTTAATAAACCGCGGATGAACGCAGATAAAACCTAAAGAATACCGGCGTGTATCGGCGGTTACTCATGCCTTCTCAAATCTGCACAGCGTCACTTTGGTCTCCTGCATCATCGTCACCGAGTCGTAGCCGTAGGTGGTCGCGGTGTTGACCGCTTCGCCGCGCACGAACGGTGCCGCGCCTTCCGGATATTTATCGAGCAGATCGCGGCCCTGCCACCAGCCGCCGAAATGGTAGGGCATGAAGGCGACGCCCGGCGCTACCCTTTCCGTCAGCATCGCGCGCACCTTGATGCGCGCCTTGGTTGGCGTCTCCACCCAGATGTAGTCGTTGTTGACCACCCCCTGCGTCGCAGCATCCCTGGGGTTGATCTCGCAGAACATCTCCTGCTGCAGTTCCGCCAGCCACGGGTTGGAGCGCGTTTCCTCGCCGCCGCCCTCGTATTCCACCAATCGGCCGCTGGTGAGCGTGATCGGGTAATCCTTGCTCGCGTGCTTGTTGGCTTGCTGCACCGACTGATACAGCGTCGGCAGGCGCCAGAAGGTCTTCAGGTCCTTCTGTGCCGGGTATTTGTCAACCAGGTCGGCGCGCGAGGTATACAACGGCTCGCGGTGCACCGGCACCGGATCGGGAAAATTCCACACCACCGCCCGCGCCTTGGCATTGCCGAACGGCGCGCAGCCGTGCTTGATGGCGACGCGGATGATGCCGCCGGAGGGGTCGGTCTTCCAGTTCCTGCCTTCCGCGGCCTGTTTCTCGGCATCGATCAGGTCGTTCCACCAACCCAGCTTTTTAAGCAGCACATGATCGAACTCCGGATAGCCGCCGTCGAGCTCGGAGTTCAGCGTATGCGAGCCGTCCTCGGCCAGCAGGCTCACCCCGCCGCGCTCCACGCCGAAATTGGCGCGGAACGGCAGGCCGCCGTCCTTCACTTCCCTGGATAAATCATAGAGTATCGGCGTACCCGGATGCTTCATTTCCGGCGTGCCCCAGCACGGCCACGGCAGGCAGTAATATTCGCCGGCGCAAGGGCCGTCCCCGGCCTGTAGCGTGGTGACGTCGAAGGTGTGCGCGTATTTCATGTGCAGCTTGAGGCGCTCCGGCGACTGCCCGCTCATGCCTATGCTCCAGGCGCCGCGATTGATCTCGCGCAGTGTGTCCTCGATATCCGGCTCGTCCCAGCCCTGCCTGCTCTTCGTGACTTTAATGTTCTTGCACAGCTCCTGCTCGAAACCGAACTTCTTCGCCAGCGCGTACATGATCACGTGGTCGGGCTGCGATTCGAACAAGGGCTCGATCACCTGCTCACGCCATTGCATCGAACGGTTGGAAGCCGTCACCGAGCCGCGCGTCTCGAACTGCGTCGCCGCAGGCAGCAGATAGGTATCGCCCTTGCGGTCGTGCATTACCGCGGCCGCTGCCGGATAGGGGTCGATCACCACCAGCAGATCCAGCTTCTCCATCGCCTTTTTCATTTCCGCGCCGCGCGTCTGGCTGTTGGCGGCCATGCCCCAGTACAGCACCGCGCGCAGGTTGGGCCCCTGGTCGATATGTTCGCTGGCTTCCAGCACGCCGTCTATCCAGCGCGACACCGGTATGCCGGGCTTTTCCATCAGATCCTTGGAAGCGTAGCGCGACTCCACCCACTCGTAATCCACACCCCACACCGCACACCAGTGCTTCCAGGCGCCTTCCGCGAGGCCGTAATAGGCGGGCAGGGATTCGGGATTGGGGCCGATGTCGGTCGCGCCCTGCACGTTGTCGTGGCCGCGGAAGATATTGGTGCCGCCGCCCGGCATGCCGAGGTTGCCCAGCGCCAGTTGCAGAATGCACAGCGCGCGGGTGTTGGCATTGCCCACCGTGTGCTGGGTGATGCCCATGCACCACACCACGGTGCCGGGGCGGTTCTCGTGCAGCGTTCTGGCGACCTGGTGGATTTCCGCTTCCGGAATGCCGGTGACATCGTGCACCTTGTCCGGCGTCCACTGCTCCACTTCCTTACGCACCTCATCCATGCCGTAAACGCGGTCGTGGATGAACTGCTTGTCCTCCCAGCCGTTCTTGAAGATGTGCCACAGCACGC
>NZ_DASXVH010000085.1:0-36340 GCF_036504375.1 Novimethylophilus sp. | reverse complement strand
CTGAAAGAGACTGAATTTCGATTCAACCATCGCCGTGATAATCTTTACCTTGAAGTACTCAAACTCTTACGAATAAATCCGCTTTAGCTTCCTAAGACCCATTAATTATTAGTAGCAAAGCGTCCAATCTGACCTATAATTGGCTCGTTATTCAGGTCTTAAGTGGAGAGCGTCATGGAACAGCTTTATGCCAATACCTCGGTCAGCATCAGCGAGTTGAAGAAGAATCCATCGGCCATCATTGAGAGCGCGGAAGGGTTTCCGGTTGCCGTGCTCAACCACAACCGCCCTGCGGCGTACCTGGTGCCGGTGGCGGCTTTCGAGGCGATGATGGAGCAGTTGGATGATCAGGCGCTGGCGCGCTTGATCAAGGAGCGGCAAGCCGAGGCTACGGTCAAGGTTTCGCTGGATGACCTATAAGCTTGAATTCAAGGTTTCTGCGCTGAAAGAGTGGCAGAAGCTGGATCGTCCGATTCGCGAGCAGTTCAAAAAAAAAACTGGTTGAGCGGCTGGAGCAGCCGCGTGTCGAGGCGTCACGCCTTGCCGCACTGCCTGATTGCTACAAAATCAAGTTGCGCGCTGCCGGATATCGGCTGGTCTATCAGGTCGTGGATGCCACCATCACCGTCATCGTGGTGGCGGTCGGCAAGCGTGAAGACAGTGCCGCCTATCTGGAAGCCGCCAAGCGAATCAAGTAACGGTTGGACGCTGGGCGTCAGCCGTTATCCCTCAACCTCCACAATCTCCGTAATCGCCAGCGCCGCAATATCCACCAGCTTTTCATAGCGCGGCGAATTCAGGTCTATCAGCTCCGACACCCGCGAATAGGAGGCGTTGACGAATACTTCGCGGCCATCTCTATCCTGGCGCTTCACGCCGAAACGCACGCGCTTGCGCTCGTCCACCGACAGTTTCCCCAGCAGGTTTTTGGTCGCCCACACCGCGCCGTGGCGGGCGAAGTCGGAGAGGCGCGCGGCGTGGTTGATGGTGTCGCCCAACACGGTGAATTCCACCTTGGTTTCGGCATGGAACACGCCCAGCCATTCGTGACCTTCGTTAAGGCCGGTGTTGAGAAACAGCTCGTTCAGCCAGTTCTTGCGTAGCTGCCATTCCTTGCTGATCTTGCGCATCGCCTCGCGCATTTCTTGGGCGCAGTGCAGCGCGTTGACGATGTAGTTGCAGTCGGGCTGCGGGAAGAAGTAGTACACCATGCCGTCACCGACATGCTTGCCATGCGTGCCGTAATAGCGGCGGAAGATGGGTTCCATGGTCGCCCATATCTGGTTGATCAGTTCAAAATACTCTTCCGGCGGCAGTTCCGAGCAGATGCGCACCGAATTCTGCAGGTCGGCCACCATCACCGCGACGTCTGTTAATACTGGCAAGCGCTTCTTCAGCAGGTTGCGGATCACTTCGTCGCGACGCTCCAGCAGGCCCAGCAGGCCGTGGGCGCCGGCGTTCTCGTGGGCGTAGATGACCAGGATGCCTTCACGGAAATAAGAGGCGTAGACCCGGTAGTACTCTTCCCTGCCGTCGGTCGCGCGCAAGCCCAGCGGCAGCTCGGCGATGGGGCTGGAACTGGTGCTGGCTACGCCGGCCAGCGCGGCGGTGACGCCGACATTGCCCAACGCCGCTGCAACACGCTCGCGCCCCATTTGCAGGTGCAAGCGATAAAAGGCTTCGCGGTTTTCCAGATAGCCGCCGTAAGCGCCGCGGGCGAAATAATCGAGCACGCCGCGCTCCTTGGTATCGGCCGGCAGCTTGTCGAAGGAGCCCAGCAGCAATGACCGCGCCTCTTCGTTGTACCAGGTGAGTTCGAGGTTGTAGTTGACCATGTATGCCGAGTAGGGAACCTGGTCGATGGTGAGGCGCAGCGGTCCGGTTTCCGGGGCAGCTGCGGGCAAGACTGCTTTTGACTGGGGCGCCTCGACTGTTTGCGATTGGGACATTTCGAATCCTTCCAGTTGCAGTTGGCGGGCGATATCCGACATCGGGATACCCTCCTTCTTCAATAGCCTGATGCGCTCGATACGGGCGACCGTTTCTTCCGGGAAATAACCGATCTGGCGTGCGCGGGTCTGGGCGTCGCTGGCGGGCGTGGAGACGATCGGGCGCGGCAGCAGGCCGAGTGCGATGTAATTATTCAGCGTTGCACGCGAGATACCTGAAGCCTTGATGATTTCCACACTGGTCAGCATGCAGATAGACGGTACAAATGAATCGCCGTTTTTATTTAGACAATTCAAATACTGTCCCTTAAGACAGCCCATGTCAAGAGGAAATTAACATGAACTAATCGAAGCATCTCACTGTTGCAAAAAGGATGCAGCGAACTTTATTGGGGATAAAGCCGCCCCATCAAATCAAGTGAACTGTCCATTATCGACTTATCTAGACAGTCCAGAGCGATGATATCCCCCATGCCGCGCAGCCAGGTCATCTGGCGCTTGGCCAGTTGGCGGGTGGCGATGATGCCTTTTTCCCGCAATGCTGCAAGGTCAAGTCCGCCATCGATATGCTGCCAAGCCTGGCGGTAGCCGACACAGCGCATCGACGGCAGCGACTCGGTCAATGCCGGATATTGCCGGCGCAACGCCCTCACCTCTGCTATCAGGCCCTGCTCCAGCATGGCATCGAAGCGCTGGGCGATGCGCTGATGCAGTGCGGCCCGATCCGAGGGCAATAGCGCGATTTTCAGCAGCCGATATGGCAGGCCGGCGTTTTTATCCTGTTGCAGCAGTTCCGACATCGGCTTGCCTGCAAGCAGGCAGATCTCCAGCGCGCGCTCGATGCGCTGGGCATCGTTGGGTTGCAGGCGCTGCGCCGTGGCCGGATCGATTTGCGCCAGCCTGGCGTGCAGCGCGGGCCAGCCTTCCTGCTCTGCCTGATCAAGCAACCGTGCACGGATTTCAGGATCGGCTTGCGGCAGATCGTTCAACCCATGCTGCAAGGCGTTGAAATAAAGCATCGTGCCGCCGACCAACAACGGGATTTTGTTGCGTGCCGTAATCTCCGCCATCAGTTTCAGCGCATCGGCACGAAACTGCGCGGCGGAATACGATTGCGTGGGATCGATGAGATCGATGAGGTGATGCGGCGCCCGCGCCAGCGTAGCCGCATCCGGCTTGGCAGTGCCGATATCCATGCCGCAATAGACCAGCGCGGAATCCACGCTGATCAGTTCCACTGGCAGGCGCTGCGCCCACTCCACCGCCAGGCCGGTTTTACCGCTGGCGGTGGGGCCCATCAGAAAAATCGCCGGCGGAAGCTGGTGTTCTGTCATGGGCTAAAGCCGCTGGTCGCGGGTTTCCTGCATGGCCCACACGGCAGCTACACTGATGGCCGCCGCAACCGAGATATAGCCGCCCACCCATGACAGACCACCATGGTTGACCAGTTTCTGGGCGATATAGGGAGCGAAGGAAGCGCCCAGGATACCGCCGAGGTTGTAAGCGGCACCCGCCCCGGTATAGCGCACCCGGGTGGGGAATAGTTCCGGCAACAGAGCGCCCATCGGGGCGAACGTCGCCCCCATCAGGAATAATTGCAGCGAGAGAAATGCGGTGATCAGCACTGACGATCCGCTACCCAGCATCGGCGCCAGTGCGAAGCCGGACAGCAGTGCGGCGCTGCCCGCGGCAAGTAGTACCGGCCGCCGCCCGAAGCGGTCGCCGGCCCTGGCGGCGAGCGGCGTGGCGGCGGCCATGAACAGCACCGCGACGCACAGCATGCCCAGGAACTGCTGGCGCGGGATATGCAATACCGTGGTGCCATAGCTCAGCGAAAACACCGTGGAAATATAGAACAGCGCGTAGCACACCACCATCGCCAGCGCGCCCAGCAGCATGGGCAGCGCATGGCGGCGCAGCAGTTCCGCCAGCGGCAGGTCGGTTGGTTGGTGCTGTTTGAGTGCCTGCGCGAACACCGGCGTTTCCGCCAGCGCCAGCCGCACGTAGAGGCCGACGGCCACCAGCACGGCGCTGGCGATGAACGGCAGGCGCCAGCCCCAGGCACGGAACTGCGCATCGTCCAGGCCATACGCGAGCAGCAGAAAGCTTCCCGTCGCGCACAGGAATCCGACCGGCGGCCCGAGCTGGGGAAACATGCCGTACCAGCCGCGCTTGCCGGCCGGGGCGTTTTCCGTCGCCAGCAATGCCGCCCCGCCCCACTCCCCGCCGAGGCCTATGCCCTGGCCGAAGCGCAGCAGGCACAGCAACACCGGCGCCCAGGTGCCCAGCGTATCGTAGCCCGGCAGCAGGCCGATCAGCGTGGTCGAAATGCCCATCACCAGCAGTGACGTGACCAGCGTCGCCTTGCGCCCGATACGGTCGCCGAAATGCCCGAACAGGATGGCGCCCAGCGGCCGCGCCAGAAAGGCGATGCCGAAGGTAAGAAAGGCATTGAGCGCCTGCGCCGCCGGGTCGCTGCCGGGAAAGAACACCGGCCCGATCGCCAGCGCTGCCGCCATGCCGTAGATGTAGAAATCGTAGAACTCGATCGCGGTGCCGATGAAGCTCGCCAGCGCGATACGCACGACGGAAGGGGAAGGAGTATTGGTCAAAGTCGTTCCTGTGCGGCGGTTGCGGCTTGCTATATGTGCCGGCGATGTTATCACGAGAAACGTTGCCGCACTGCCGCGCCCGATAAAGTGGGATAATCCCATCCTTTTATTTTTTGCCGTCTGTATGAAAAGGAACAAGACCAACGCTATGGGAGCCATGGATCACATCACACACGGGCCTATCATCGGCAATCGGGTCGAGCTGCAACTCTACACCACGCTGCGCTGCAATCTCAAATGCAGCTATTGCTCGGAAGCGGTTGGCGACGTCGTCAATTCGCAAGGCAAGGTGAGCTATACGCTGGACGCACTGGATGCGTTCATCCGCAGCCAGCTTGCCGACAAGGAAATCTACATCACGTTCTACGGCGGCGAGCCCACGCTTAATATTCCGTACATGAGCGAGGTCACCCAGCGCTGGCCCAATTTCCGCTATCAGCTGCAGACCAACGGCACGCTGCTCAACCGCCTGCCCGACGCGATCCTGGAAAAACTGTCCAATACGCTGGTGTCCATCGACGGCGGCGAGGCCACCACCGACGGCTACCGCGGGCGCGGCGTGTTCCGCAAGGTAGGCAAGAACCTGGAACGCATGCGGGGAAAAGTCCAAGGCACGCTCACCGCCAGGGTGACCTGGCACGCGGGCACGACCAGCTTCGAAGAGCTCGACGGCCTTCTGGACACTTTCGATTATGTCTATTTCCAGTTTGCACAGTCGGACGATGTCTACGATGCGGAATCGATGGCGCGCAAGCAAGCGGTGCTGACGCAAATGATAGACCGCTTTTTCGCGCAAACCGATCGCGCCTATCCGATGATCCCCATCATGGGCGTGGTGCGCAACAAGGTACTGCCGAACCGCGCAATCGAAGCGGCGTCCGGCTATGCGCAGTGCCGCGCCTCGACGCACATACTCAACGTGCTGCCGGACGGCCGCATCTATCCGTGCCCGGACATGACCTACGATGACGCCATGCAGCACGGCGACATCAACGGCAACTGGCTGACGCGCTCGCCGCTGCAACCCACGCCGGATATGCCCTGCGAAACCTGCGCAGCGTTCGCTTTCTGCCGGCGCAACTGCATGAAGAACCTGCACCGTGCCTATGTCGAAAACGATCTGCACTACCGGACGAAAGTGGTCGAGCCGGTGTGCGAACTGGTGCAATTTATCGGCCGGGAAATCGATCGCCGCGATCCGGCTGCCTGGTACGCGCGGGCCTCGCTCAGGGCGCGCAAGGAAGTGGCCGACTGCGAGGTCTACGACTATGTGGAAGTGATGCCTTGAGCTAATGTATTGCTTGAAGGCTGCCAGCTAATTACTTGCCTCGCATGAACATCTTGTCCAATTCCGTCATCGTCGCCTGAAACCAGGTCGGCCGGCCGTGGTTGCATTGCTCCGAGCGCTCGGTGGCTTCCATGTCGCGCAGCAGGGCGTTCATTTCAGTGACGGTAAGGCTGCGGTTGGCGCGCACCGCGGCGTGGCAGGCCATGGTGGCGAGCAGTTCGTTGCGGCGTTCGGTGAGCGCGCGGCTGCCGCCGTATTCGCGCACGTCGCGCAGCACGTCACGCGCCAATGCCACTGCGTCGGAATCGGCTAGCATCGCGGGTATCGAGCGTACCGCCAATGTCGTGGGCGAAAGCACGGCGAGTTCGAAACCCAGGTTGTGCAGTACGTCCCCCTGTTCTTCCACCGCCGCGACTTCCAGCCGGTCGGCGTGAAAGCTGACCGGGATCAGCAGCGGTTGTGTAGCGACGGCGTGCGCGTCCAGTGCGGTTTTCAGCTTTTCATACATGATGCGTTCATGGGCGGCATGCATGTCCACCACAACCAGCCCGTGCCGGTTCTGGGCCAGCACGTAGACGCCGTGCAACTGGGCGATGGCGAAGCCCAACGGGTATTCCCGGGAGCCGTCCTGCCGTTCCGGCATTGCCACTTCGGTATCCGCCCGCACGGGCTTGCTGCCGCCGAACAGCGTGGCATAGAAACTCTGGTTTTCGCCGGCCTGCAGCGGAATCTGCGGCTGGTACGCCGGGTAGGGGCTGGACTGAGACGATTGCGGCGGCGGCATTGTTGGCTGCATTGCGGCCGCGACACCGACAGGCGCGGCCAGCACCTTGTGCAGGCTATGAAAAACGAAGCGGTGCACCGCCTGGCCGTCGCGAAACCTGACTTCGGTCTTGGTGGGATGGACGTTGGCATCGACCAGTGCTGGATCGATCTCGAGGAATAGCACGAAGGCCGGATGGCGTTCGTGGTGCAGCACGTCCCGGTAGGCTTGGCGGATCGCATGGGCCAGCAGCTTGTCGCGCACGAAACGGCCGTTGACGTAGACATACTGCGCGTCGCGCGACAGCCTGGAATAGGCCGGCTTGGCCGCCAGCCCCCACAGCCGCAGCGCCCCGCCCTGTTCGTCGAGCTGCAATGCGGCATCGGCGAAATCTTCGCCCAGCACGGCGCCGATACGCATGGCCGGATCAGCCGACCCCAACCGCCATTTGACGCTGCCGTTATGGCTCAACTGAAAAGCCACGTCGGGACGCGACAGCGCAATGCGCTTGAAGGTTTCTTCGCAGTGGCCAAACTCGGTGGCTTCGGTTTTGAGAAATTTGCGCCGGGCGGGCGTATTGAAATAGATGTCCTGCATCTCGACCACCGAGCCGGCATCGAGCGCGGCCGGCTGCGGCGCTGTCGGCCGGCCGCCGTCGGCATCGATGCGCCAGGCGTGGCGCTCGCCCCTGGCGCGGCTGGTCAATGTGAGGCGCGATACCGAGGCGATGCTGGCCAGCGCCTCGCCGCGAAACCCCAGGCTGGCGACTTGTTCCAGATCGTCCAGGCTGGCGATCTTGCTGGTGGCATGCCGCGCCAGCGCCAGCGCCAGTTCGTCCCTGGCGATGCCGTGGCCGTCATCGGCCACGCGCAGCTGCTTGATGCCGCCCTGCTGCAGGCTTACGTTGATGTCGGTGGCCTGCGCGTCCAGGCTGTTTTCCAGAAATTCCTTGAGCGCGGAAGCCGGCCGCTCCACCACCTCACCGGCGGCTATCTGGCTGATGAGAACATCGGGAAGAATTCGAATGGCGGACATGGCGGCAATTATAACCTCCGCCGTCGGCTAGCCGGCAATTGACTAGCCGAGCCTGCCCATCAGCCGTAGCAGCGCAGCTGCCGGGAGAACTGCTGCAATGCCAGGATGCCGCTTTCTTCAGCGCGCCGGCACCAGTCTTCCAGTTGCTGCACCAGCTGCTCCCTTGATACCGTCGAGCGCGCCCCAAACGCGACCAGTTCCTGGCGCATGGAGTCTATGGTCTGCAATATCTTGCTGGAATGCAGCGCCTGGCTTAACGCTGCGTGCTCTTTCCCGGCCAGGGTACCCATGCCTTTTTGCAGCCAGAGCTTGATCGCGCTGCGCGCCCCGGCCTTCCTGAGTTCTGGGGTCGCCTGGCTGCGCCGCAGGCTGCGGATTTCCTCCACGGCGGTACGCAGCAGGGATTTGGCGAACTTCGCTTGCACCTCATAGCGATGGATGACGATGGCCTGCAGGGTAGTCAGGTCGCAGTGGCTCTTGGCGGGCGTGAAGCGCATCCGCGGAGCGATCCTGCGCACCGTCGCGAGCTTGAGCACCGCCAGCAGCCGGATATACATCCAGCCGATGTCGAGCTCCCACCAGCGGCTGGACAGTTTGGCCGAGGCGCTGAATGCATGGTGATTGTTATGCAGCTCCTCGCCACCGATCAGCACGCCCCAAGGCATGATGTTCCTCGATGCATCGTTGGTGACGAAGCTGCGGTAGCCCCAGAAATGCCCGATGCCGTTAACGACGCCGGCGGCGAACAGCGGAATCCAGATCATCTGTACCGCCCAGATGGTGAGCCCGATCGGGCCGAAGGCGATCAGGTCGATTACCATCATGAGGCCGATGCCGAGGCTGGGGTATCCGGAATACAGTTTGCGCTCGATCCAGTCGTCCGGCGTGCCGTGGCCGTAGGATTCCAGCGTCTCGGTGTTTTTGGCTTCCGCGCGATAATATTCGGCGCCTTTCAGCAATATTTCGCGGATGCCGAATACCTGCGGGCTATGCGGGTCTTCCGGCGTTTCGCATTTGACATGGTGTTTACGATGGATGGATACCCATTCGCGGGTGACGATACCGGTGGTCAGCCACAGCCAGAAACGGAAGAAATGGCTGGTGATGGGGTGCAGGGTCAACGCCCGGTGCGACTGGTGGCGATGCAAAAAGATCGTGACGGAGACAATGGTGATATGGGTGAGCGCCAGAGCCGCCAACGCATAGCCCCACCAGGGAAGATCGAAATAACCGAGCATGCTGCAAAACTCCTAAAACTTATGGGGGGCAGGATGAAGTTGCTATGGATCGTACACCTTTCTCCGGGGCACGTTCGCGACAATTTCACATCAGTTAGACACACCGCTGCCATTTAGTTCGGCTGCATTCCAGCCGCCGCCCAAAGCCTTGATCAGCAGTACCGCAGCAGTGAGCCGATTGCCCTGGATGTTGAGCGCGGCTCTTTCATTGATAAGCGCGATGGTCTGCACGTTGACGACGTTGATGTAGCTTACCGTCCCCGCCTTGTACTGGTTACCGGTGATCGCCACCGACTCGCGCGCGGCCTTGACCGCGTCGTCCTGCAGCTGGGCTTCCTGCTCGAGGATGCGCAGCGCTGCCAGATTGTCCTCCACTTCCTGGAAGGCTGTCAGCACGGTCTGGCGGTAATCGGCCGCGTTTTCGTCATAAACGGCCACTGCCTGCCCGGTTTGCGCGCGCCGCAAACCGCCATCGAAAATAGTCTGTGCCAGCGCCGGGCCCAGCGCCCAGAAACGGCTTGGGTAAGTCAGCCATTTGGCGAAGCTAGCACTCTGCAAACCGGCCGAGGCCGACAAAGTCAGCGCCGGGTAGAAAGCCGATTGGGCGACGCCGATTCTGGCGTTGGCCGCCGCCGTCCTGCGCTCTGCCGCGGCGATATCCGGCCGACGTTCCAGCAGTTCCGAAGGTATGCCGAGCGGGATTCGCGGCGGCGCCGGGGTGAATGCGGCCGGTGCAATGGCGAATTCCGCCGGCGCCTTGCCCATGAGCACGGCGATGGCATGCTCCAGCTGCGCCCGCTGCACGCCGACGTCGACCGCCTGCGCCTGGGCCGACTTCAGCTGGGTTTCCGCGACCACCACATCTCCCCGCGCCGCCACACCGGCGGCGTATTGATTGCTGGTGAGCTGCAGCGATGTTCGGTAGGCATTGACGGTGTCTTCCAGCAGCTGTTTTCGCGCATCGGCAATGCGCAGCAGGAAGTAATCCTGCGCCAGTTCCGCCTGCGCACTGAGCTTCGCGGCCTGGAGGTCGGCGGCGCCGGCCTGCACGCCGGCATTACCGGATTCGACCGAGCGCTGTACCTTGCCCCAAATATCCGGCTCCCAGCTCGCATCCAGTCCCAGTTTATGGATCGTGCTTGAATTGCCGCCGCCAGCCCCGGTAGCCGCTCGGCTACGATTGACGGAGATATCGCCGGTCACAGTCGGGGAAACCCCTGCCCTCGCCTGCTGGGCCAGGGCCCGCGCCTGGCGGAAGCGGGCTTCCGCCGCGCGTATGTTCTGGTTGGAGACTTGCACCTGTTCGACCAGCGCGTTCAACTGCGCATCGCCGAATATTTCCCACCATTTGCCGTGCGGCAGTTCATCCTTGGGCTGGGCGGGTTTCCAGCCATGCTGTTCCTTGAAGGCAGCCGGCACTTGCATGTCCGGCTTGACGTAAGTCGGCCCTATCGTGCATGCCCCCAGCAGCGCGGCGATATTTAGATACCACAGACCATAGCTAACCATGCGGCTCATCCTTAAATTATGCGGCCGGCACCGGGTGCCGCCTGAACGTGCGCCGCGACCAGATGCTGAAACGATCCAGATAGAGATACACCACCGGCGTGGTATACAGCGTCAGCATCTGGCTGAACAACAGGCCGCCGATGATGGAAATTCCCAGCGGCTGGCGCAGTTCCGAACCTTCGCCTATGCCCGAGGCGAGCGGCAGCGCGCCCAGCAATGCCGCCATCGTCGTCATCGTGATCGGCCGGAAGCGCAGCAAACAGGCTTCGTAAATAGCTTCTTTCGGGCTGATGCCGCGGCTACGTTCGGCGTCGACCGCGAAATCGATCATCATGATGGCGTTCTTTTTGACAATACCGATTAACAGAATGATGCCTATCATCGCCATGATATTGAGCTCACCGCCGGTGACGAGCAGCGCCAGCAGCGCGCCGACGCCGGCGGACGGCAGCGTCGACAGGATGGTGAGCGGATGGATATAGCTCTCGTACAGCATGCCGAGCACGATATATACCGCAAACAATGCCGACAGAATCAACCACGGCTGGTTCTCCAATGATGCCTGGAATACCTTGGCCGTGCCCTGGAAGCCGCCGCGTACCGAGCCCGGGACGCCGATGCCGGCGAAAGCGCCGTCGATTGCGCTGGCTGCCTGCGACAACGAAACGCCGACCGGCAGGTTGAACGAGATCGTCGAGGCTGCGAACTGCCCCTGATGGTTCACAGCCAGCGGCCCGGTGCCTGGTTCGAAGCGGCTGACCGCCGTCAGCGGGACCTGGGTACCATTCGGTGTGCTGAGGTAGATGTCGCGCAGCGCTTCCGGGCTCTGCCAGTATTGCGGCGCCACTTCCATGATCACGTAATACTGGTTGAGCGGCGCGTAAATCGTCGATACCTGACGCTGGCCGAAAGCGCCGTTGAGCGTGGAGTCGATCAGCTTGGTCGTGACGCCCAGCCGGGCTGCCGCATCGCGGTCTATCGTCAGCACCGTTTCATAGCCTTTATCCTGCTGATCGGTATTCACGTCGGTCAGCTGCGGCAGCCTGGTCATCGCCTGCCGGATACGCGGTTCCCAGGCGCGCAGTTCGGCCAGGTTGTCGCCTTGCAGCGTGTACTGGTACTGGGCGTTGGATGGCCTGCCGCCGACCCGGATATCCTGCACCGGCTGCAGAAACAGGTTGGCACCCGCGACGCGGGAAAGTTTGCCGCGCAGCCGGCCCGTGACCTGGTCGCCGGTGACTTGGCGCTGCGCCATCGGCTTCAGGGTGACGAACATGAATCCGGTATTGCGCTGGCCGCCCCCGACAAATCCGACCACGTTTTCCACTGCCGGATCGCTACGCACCATCTCGACAAAAACGGCGAGTTTCTTGCGCATTGCCTGAAACGAAATACCCTGGTCCGCTTGTATTGTGCCGATCAGTCGTCCGGTATCCTGCTGCGGGAAAAAACCTTTAGGTACAATTATGTACAAGTAAAAATTCAAGCAGATAATGAAGAAAAGAGCCAGCATCGTCAGCACGCCGTGCCGCAGCACGACATCCAGACTGCGCCGATATGCGCCCAGCATGGCATTGAAGCAATGCTCGCCGAAAGCGCTTAAACGGCCGGGCGGCTTTTCCGCCGATCTATGCTTGAGCAGCCGCGCGCACATCATCGGCGTGGCGGTGAGCGACACCAGCAGCGACACCAGCACGGCTACCGATAACGTTACCGCGAACTCGCGCAGCAGGCGGCCGACGATGCCGCCCATCAACAGCAAGGGGATGAATACCGCAACCAGCGAGATACTCATCGACAGCACGGTGAACGCCACCTCGCGCGTGCCCTTGAGCGCAGCCTCGAACGGCGACACGCCCTGCTCGATATGGCGCGAGACGTTCTCCAGCACCACGATCGCGTCGTCGACCACGAAACCGGTGGCAACCGTCAATGCCATCAGCGACAGATTATCCAGGCTGTAGCCGTACAGATACATCACGCCGAAGGTGCCGACCAGCGATACCGGCACCGCCACGCTGGGAATCAGCGTGGCCCTGGCGCTGCGCAGAAACACGAACACCACCATGATGACGAGGCCGATCGAAATCGTCAGCGCCAGTTCCACGTCATGCACCGAGGCGCGTATCGTCGGCGACCTGTCGCTGACCACATTGACATCGATCGCGCCCGAAATGGACGCCTTTAATTGAGGTAATACCGCCTTGACGCGATCCACCGTTTCGATGATGTTGGCGTTGGGTTGGCGGCGAATTTGCAGCAGCACCGCCGGCTTGCCGTTGGATAACCCTTCGTTGCGCAGGTCCTGCACCGAATCGGCCACCTCCGCCACGTCGGCAAGCCTGACCGGCGCGCCATTGCGGTAGGAAATGATCAGCGGCAGGTATTCCTTTGCAGTCCGCGCCTGGTCGTTGGCGTAAATCTGCCAGCGGCGGTCGCCCTGTTCCAGAATGCCCTTGGGCCGGTTGGCATTGGTGGCGGAAATCGCGCTGCCGACGTCGGCGAGGCCGATGCCGTACTTATGGAGCGCGGCGGGATTGAGCTCGACCCGCACCGCCGGCAGCGAACTGCCGCCCACGCTGACCTGCCCCACCCCTCTTACCTGCGACAGCTTCTGCACCAGCACCGTGGAAGCGGCGTCGTACAGCTTGCCCTGCGGCACGCTGTCCGAGGTCAGCGCCAGAATCATGATGGGGGCGTCGGCGGGATTGACTTTGTGGTAGATCGGATTGGTCGGCAAACCTGTCGGCAGCAGCGTGCGCGCGGCGTTGATCGCAGCCTGCACGTCGCGCGCGGCACCGTTGATGTCGCGCTCCAGATCGAACTGCAAAGTGATGCGGGTAGAACCCAGCGAACTCATCGACGTCATCTCACTGATGCCGGCAATGCGCCCCAGCGAACGTTCCAGCGGCGTCGCCACCGCGGTGGCCATCGTTTCCGGGCTGGCACCGGGCAGCGAGGCTTCGACCGCGATGGTGGGGAAATCCACCTGCGGCAGCGGCGCCACCGGCAGCAGGCCGAAAGCCACCGCGCCCGCCAGCGTGACCGCCAGCGTCAAGAGGCTGGTGGCGACCGGGCGGTGGATGAAGATGGCCGAAAAATTCATGCCTGTTCCAGCTCGCCAGGCCCCTTGCGCCGCCCGGCTAGCTTAGCACCTAGACGGTCGAAAGCGAGGTAGATCACCGGCGTAGTGAACAGCGTCAGCACCTGACTGACGATGAGCCCGCCCACCATGGTCAGGCCCAGCGGATGGCGCAGTTCGGAGCCCACGCCGCTGCCCAGCATCAGCGGCAATGCGGCCAGCAATGCCGCCAGCGTGGTCATCAGGATGGGCCGCAGCCGCAGCAGGCACGCCTGGTAAATGGCCTCGCGCGCTATCAGGCCCTGTTCGCGCTGCGCTTCCAGCGCGAAGTCTATCATCATGATCGCATTCTTTTTGACGATACCGATCAAGAGGATGATGCCGATGATGCCGATAATGTCGAGATCGTTGCCGGACAGCATCAATGCCAGCAGTGCGCCGACACCGGCCGAGGGCAGCGTCGACAGGATGGTGATGGGATGGATATAGCTCTCGTACAGCACGCCCAGCACGATATACATCGTGACGATGGCGGCGAGGATCAGCAGCAGTTCGTTGGCGAGCGAGTCCTTGAAGGCCGTGGCAGCTCCCTGGAAGATGAGCTGCGTGCTGCGCGGCAATGCGGTTTCTTGCTGTGCGGCATCAATCACGGCGACCGCATCGCTGAGCGATACTCCCGGCGCGAGATTGAACGAGATATTGGCCGCCGGGAACTGCCCGTAATGGTTGATCACCAGCGGCGCCTGGCGCTCGCCGATCTTCGCCACGGCGCTCAACTGCGCCTGCCCCCCGCTGGCGGTGGTCACGTAGATGCCGTCGAGCGACTCCAGCCCCTGCCGGAATTCCGGGCCGACTTCCAGCACCACGCGATACTGGTTGGATTGGGTGAAAATGTTGGAGATCAGGCGCTGGCCGAAAGCGTTGTACAGCGCGTTGTCGATCGCCGCGGCGGTAATGCCGAGACGGCCGGCAGCGTCGCGATCGATCTCCAGCCAGGCTTGCAGCCCTTCGTCTTGCAGGTCGCTGGCGACGTCGCGCAGCTTGGGCGATTGCCGCAGGCGTTCGACCAGATTGGCGACGCTCGCCGACAGCACCTGCGGGTCGGCGTCTTCCATGATGAACTGGTACTGGCTGCGGCTGACGCGGTCTTCTATGGTCAGATCCTGGATCGGCTGCATGAAGAGCGTGATGCCGCCGACTGCCGAGAGCTTGTCCTGCAGCCGGCGCATCACGCCCTGCACGTTATCCGCGCGCTGCTCCTTGGGCTTCAAGTTGATCAGCATGCGGCCGCTGTTGAGCGTGGCGTTGCTGCCGTCCACACCGATGAAGGACGACAGGCTCTCCACCGCCGGGTCCTGCAACACCACATCCGCCAGCGCCTGCTGGCGCTCCGCCATCGCGGCGAAGGAGATCGAGGTCGGCGCCTCGCTGATGCCCTGGATCACGCCGGTATCCTGCACCGGGAAAAAGCCTTTCGGTATCGCGGCATACAGCACCACCGTCAGTGCCAGCGTGCCGAGTGTGACCAGTAAGGTCAGCGGCTGATGGTCCAGCACGCGGTTCAGCACGCGGCCGTAGAGCGCGGTCATGCGCGCGATAAAATTGCCCGTCGCGCGATAAAACCGGCTGCGTTCGGCTTCCGGCTCGTTGCGCAAAAATCTGGCGCACATCATCGGCGTCAGCGTCAGCGACACCACGGCGGAAATCAGGATGGCGATCGCCAGCGTGATCGCGAATTCGCGGAACAGGCGTCCGACCACGTCGCCCATGAACAGCAGCGGGATCAGTACCGCGATCAATGACGCGGTGAGCGAAATAATGGTGAAGCCGATTTGCCTGGAGCCTTTGAGCGCGGCCTCCAGCGGCGATTCGCCTTGTTCGATGTGGCGCGCGATATTCTCGATCATCACTACCGCGTCATCGACCACGAAGCCGGTGGCGATGGTCAGCGCCATCAGGGTGAGGTTGTTGATGCTGAAATCTGCGAGGTACATGACGCCGAACGTGCCCATCAGCGAAATAGGCACCGCCACGCCGGGGATGAATGTGGCCGGGATATTGCGCAGAAAAAGGAAAATCACCATCACCACCAGCGTCACCGACAGCATCAACTCGAATTGCACGTCCTTGACCGAGGCACGGATCGTAGTGGTGCGGTCGGTCAGCGTGACGATATCCACCGCGCCCGGTACCGATGCCCGCAACTGCGGCAGCAGTTTCTTCACGCGGTCCACCACCTCGATCACGTTGGCGCCGGGCTGGCGCTGGATGTTGAGGATGACGGCGGGGTCGCGGTTGGCCCAGGCCGCCAGATGGATGTTTTCGGCATCGTCGACGACATCGGCGACATCGCCCAGGCGAATGGGCGCACCGTTGCGGTAGGCCACGACGATTTGCCGGTATTCCCCGGGCGACTGCAGCTGGTCGTTGGCATCGATAGTGGAGGCGCGCGACGGGCCATCAAAACTGCCTTTGGCCTGGTTCAGATTGGAGTTGGTGATTGAGGTGCGCAAACTTTCCAGGCTGAGGCCATATGCGGCCAACGATTTGGGATTGGCTTGCACCCGCACCGCCGGCCGCTGACCGCCGCTGATGCTGACCAACCCCACACCGGAAAGCTGGGAGATTTTTTGCGCCAGCCGCGTATCCGCCATGTCCTCGACCTTGATCAGAGGCAGCGTTTTCGAAGTCAGCGCCAATGTCAGGATGGGCGCGTCGGCCGGGTTGACCTTGCTGTAAATCGGCGGCGTCGGCAGATCCTGCGGCAGGAAGTTGCCGGCGGCGTTGATGGCGGCCTGCACCTGCTGTTCCGCGATATCGAGATTGAGCGCCAGGTTGAACTGCAGGGTAATCACCGACGCCCCGCCGGAACTGCTGGAGGACATCTGCTTGAGGCCGGGTATCTGGCCGAATTGGCGTTCCAGCGGCGCGGTAATCGAGGAGGCAACCACGTCCGGGCTGGCGCCGGGATAAAGCGTAGAGACTTGTATCGTCGGGTAATCGACCTCAGGCAGCGCCGACAGCGGCAGCATGCGGTAGCCCAGCATGCCGGCAAGCAGGATGGCGAGCATCAACAGCGATGTCGCCACCGGCCGCAGGATAAAAGGGCGGGACGGGTTCATGCCTCGCTCCGATGGCGGCGTTTTCCCTCCTCGGATTGGCTTTTGCGATCCGCCTTGTCAACCGCGCCGGACACCACCGGCTTGACCTTGGCGCCGTCGCGCAGCTTGTCCGCGCCGTCGACGACGACCGATTCCCCAGCGCTCAGGCCGCTGGCTATCGAAATATTTTCGCCTTCCGCCGCGCTGGGCCTGACCGGGCGTAAAACCACCGACTCGGCATCCTTCAATACGTAGACATATTCTCCGTTGCGGCCGCGCTGCACCGCAGCTGCCGGAATGACGACGGCATCCTTTTGCACATCGACCAGCACACGCACATTGACGAACTGATTGGGAAACAGGGTGGTGTCGTCATTCCTGAATTCCGCACGCAGCTTGATGGTGCCGGTTGCCGGGTCGATCTGGTTATCCGTCGTCAGCAAGACTCCGGTCGCCAGTTTGTTTTTTTTCTGGCGGTCGTAAGCTTCGACGGTGACGACGACGCCCGCTCTGGTACGCTGGATCACCGCCGGCAAATCGTCCTCCGGGATATTGAACAGCACGGTAATCGGCTGCAACTGGGTAATCGTGACGATGCCGCCGGCATCCGACGCATGGATCATGTTGCCCGGATCCACCTGGCGCAGGCCGACGCGGCCGCTGATCGGCGCGGTGATGCGGCTATAGCTGAGTTGCAGCCTGGCGTTATCCACCTGTCCCTGGTCCGCTGCCAGCGCGCCGCGGTACTGGCGCACCAATGCTTCCTGCGTATCCACCTGCTGTTTCGAGATGGAATCCTGGCTAAGCAGGGTCTTATAGCGCTCCAGATCGATCTGGGCGTTGTCCAGCGAAGCCTTGTCCTTGGCCAGCTGGCCGTTGACCTGGGCCAATTGCACCTCGAAAGGCCGGGGGTCGATCTCGGCCAGCAGCTCGCCGGCCTTTACCGCCTGACCTTCGCGGAAGCGCACGCTCATCAGCTGCCCGTCGACACGGGCCTTGACCGTCACCGCGTTGCGCGAGGTGACGGTGCCCAGCGCATCGAGATACACCTTGACGTCCTGCTTCACCGCCAGCGCCACCAGTACGGTCATGGGGCGGGAATCAGGGGCGGATTTCGCGCGAGTCATTACCCGCTCGCCCTGATGTCGATAGACCAATATCGCCGCAGCCATAGCCGCAATCAGCATGAGCGCCAACAGCCATTTCCGGATTTTTACCGGCTTTTTATCCATGGATGCCAATGGCTGCTGATGCTGGTCCAGGGTCATGGCGCGACCTTGGGGGTGCCGAGCGACTTCAGCACCTTGTCGGTGATATCTATCCTCTTGCTCGCATAAGCAATACCGCTATAAATCACCAGATCGTAGCCATTGGCTTCCGAAACCACAGTTACGGCTTTGTTGATGCGGTCCTGCAAGGTGCCCAGTTCTTCGTTCTTGCGGATATTCACATCTTCGTTCAGTTCGCGCTGTTTGCGCTCGAACTCGAGCCTGAGGTTGGCAAGATTCTGATTCTTGCCGCTGCTGTCGGAATTTTCCAGATCTCTGATCTTCTTTTGCAGGCGATCCAGCTCAGCTGCACGCGGGCTGAATTCCTTTTCCAGCTTCTTGTTGATCTCCGCGGTTTGCGGAGCTTCCTTAAGAATTCTATCTACTTTGACATAAGCCACCTTGGTTTCTGCTGCGGCACTGGCCGTTATCACGGCCAAGCTTGCCACCAAGATGTATCGCAGCAACTTATTCACGGGGTTCTCCTAAGATTTAGTGCATTTAACAGGGCGGATGTATCTTGCGTTTGTCAAACGGCAAGGCTTTTGTATCGACATGTGTCCAGGACGGTAAAATCAGGATTACGCCCGATTGTACAATGCAAACCCCTGCGGTTTTTATGCTCGAGCGAATCTTGATTTTTTGCGACAGGCAAAACAAAACCGGGTTCACTGCCCGGCAGAGCGAAGTGATAATCAGGGGCCTTGCTATTGCATAGCCATCTTGGACTTGGCCAGCGGCGGGTTGGAAGCGAAATAGCGCTTGATGCCGGAGATAATCGCCGTGGCCAGCTTGGTCTGGTAGGCGTCGTCGTTGAGCTTGCGTTCCTCTTCCGGGTTGCTGATGAACGCGGTCTCGACCAGGATGGAGGGGATATCCGGCGATTTCAGCACCGCGAAACCGGCCTGCTCCACCGCGCCTTTGTGCAGGTCGTTGATTTCGCTCAAATGGCCGAGCACGGCCTTGCCCAGCTTGAGGCTGTCGTTGATGGTGGCAGTCTGCGAAAGGTCCAGCAGCGTGCGGGCCAGATAGGGATCTTTGACGTCGAGGTTGACGCCGCCGATCAGATCGGATTCGTTTTCGCGCTTTGCCAGCATGCGCGCCATCGCGCTGGTGGCGCCGCGCTCCGATAATGCAAATACCGAGGAGCCGCGCGCATCGGGGCGGGTGAACGCGTCGGCGTGGATGGATACGAACAAATCGGCCTGCAGCTTACGGGCCTTTACCACGCGGCCGTGCAGGGGGATGAAATAGTCGCTGTCGCGGGTCAATACGCCGCGCATGTTGGGCTCGGCGTCGATCAAAGTCTTGAGCCGTTTGGCGATCGCCAATGTAACGTCTTTTTCATTGGTGCCGCTGGCACCCCGCGCACCGGAATCTTCGCCGCCATGCCCCGCATCGATTGCTATCGTGATCAGGCGCTCTACCCCGTCCTTGGCGGCCCCCTGGGTGCTATCCGGCTCTTTGGGAGTATCGCCGGCTTTGGCCGTGTCGCCGGCATTTTCAGCCGGATCTGCCGGGACCGTATCCGGCGCGGCCTTGGCGGATGAAGCGTCATTGGCATCGGGCGGCCAGCCGCCGGGCTCGCTTTGCTCCTTGGTGTGCTGGTCCAGCATCGCCATCAGCGGGTCCAGCTTGGGATAGATGTCGAGTACCAACCGATGCTTATATTCGCCGGCCGGCTTCAGCGCAAAAAAAGCAGGCTTCGTTTCAGCCTTCAGATCGATTACCACTCTCACGACACCGGGTTTGAAACGGGCAGCGCGGATTTTTTTGATATAAGGGTCGCCGCTCTGCACCTTGTCGGTCAGCGATTTGAGTGCGGCATTGAGTTCGACGTTTTCCAGGTCGAGCACCAGACGCTCGGGATTCTGCAGTACCGTCATATTGTGCACGACAGGTACCGCCGATTCGAAAGTCAGGCGGGTGTAGTCCGTGCCCGGCCAGACACGGGCGGAAGCAATCGCCACGGGTGCAGCCTGGGCTGCCATCGCGGCCAGGAACAGGACTAAGGCGACGATTGGCGCAGCAATTGTTCTAGACATTGTTTGCCATGCTCCGTATGCGCCGAGAGCACCGCCTCCCGGCCTGCCCCATGAACAACGAGGCGAATTTCCAGATCAGGGACGGGCAATAACTCATCTGCTTTTTCCGGCCATTCGACCAGGCAAATCGACTCATTATTGAAGTAGTCGCGGAAGCCTGCGGCATCCCATTCCTCCGGATCGACAAATCTGTATAAATCAAAGTGATACAAGTATAATCCAGAAATTACATAAGATTCAACCAGTGTATACGTCGGACTTTTGACTTTTCCCTGAAACCCCAGCCCGCGCAGCAGGCCTCGCGTCAGCGTAGTTTTGCCCGCGCCGAGATTGCCGCGCAGCCAGATGACAAGGCCCGGAGCCAGCGCCAAGGCCAGGCGACCACCCAGTGCCAGCGTCGCGGCTTCGTCGGGCAAGTCCTGTGTTATATCATTCATGCATGAATTCCGATTTGCTTGATTCCGCCCAGCTTGCCGCCGACATTAAAACCTGGGGCAAAGCGCTGGGCTTCCAGTCTATCGGCATTTGCGATACCGACTTAAGCCACGCCGAGCCTGGGTTTGCGGCTTGGCTGGAACAGGGTTTCCACGGCGAAATGGATTATATGGCACGCCACGGCATGAAGCGCATGCGGCCGTCAGAACTGGTGCCGGGCACCGCACGCGTAATCACCGCCCGCATGGACTATTTCCCGCCGGATAGCCAGCCCGCCGCAACCATCATCGAGGACGGCAGCCGTGCCTTCATTTCGCGCTATGCGCTGGGGCGGGACTACCACAAGGTGCTGCGCGGCCGCTTGCAGCAGTTATGCGACCGTATCGCCGCCAACGTTGGCGAGTTCGGCTACCGCGTATTCACCGATAGCGCGCCGGTGGCGGAAGTCGAGTTGGCGCAGAAATCCGGTCTGGGCTGGAAAGGCAAGCATACGCTGCTGCTTTCGCGCGAAGCCGGCTCCTGGTTTTTTCTGGGCGAAATCTACACCGATCTGCCATTGCCGGTGGATGTCCCGTCAGACAACCACTGCGGTACCTGCACTGCTTGCATATCCGCCTGCCCCACCGGCGCGATTGTCGCGCCGTATCAGGTGGATGCGCGGCGCTGCATTTCCTACCTCACCATCGAACTCAAAGGCAGCATCCCGCCGGATCTGCGGCCGATGATGGGAAACCGCATCTACGGCTGCGATGATTGCCAGCTGTGCTGCCCATGGAACCGCTTCGCCCATTTATCGGCCGAACCTGATTTCCAGGCGCGCCACGGGCTGGATAATGCTTCACTGCGGGAAATGTTCAGCTGGGACGAAGCGGCTTTCGAGGCCAATACTACCGGCAGCGCGATCCGCCGCATCGGCTACGAGTGCTGGCTGCGCAATATTGCCGTGGCGTTGGGCAATGCGCCGCATACGCCGGAAAATCTCGCGGCGCTTGAATCCCGCGCCGGACATCCTTCAGCGCTGGTGAGAGAGCATGTGGCCTGGGCGCTGGCTATTCATCGTCGTTGACTTCGCTCGTCCCGAATACAGGCGGCCATGACTCCTTGCCGAGAATAACGACGTTCTCACCCAGGTAAGGCTGCCAGTAGTCGACCTTGAGCCCTGCCAATGACTGCCTGGTGCTGAAATAAACGACAGCCCTGCCGTCCGGATGCGCCTTGAACCAGTTCGCCAGCGCAGCTGAGCGCAACACGTCCGGCTCTTGCGTCAGGCGGCCGAGAAACTGGTACTGGCCGGGATAGCGCGCGGCATGGGCCAGCGGTACACCGGCGTCTTGCAGGGCCTTAAGCCGCGCGCTGAGCGGCCGCATGTCGTAAGCCAGGCCGGCGCCGTGGATGATCGCGACATAAATGGCCAGCGTCACCGTCACCGCGCTGAATACAGTCATGTTCCAGATGCCGGCCATGCCCCGCTTCCGGCCCGCCGCCAGAAGCGCCGCAGCGGCCATGATTGCAAAACCGGCCCATGTGGGAATCGTGGCTATCCAGGGCGCGATATGGTGCTGCTGCGCATAATGCGGCAGGTAAATCAGCACGATGCCGACCGCAAAAGCCGCCAGCGCGACGGGCAGCTGATCGAATTTGCGGCTATCCGTCTGCGCCAGGCCGCGCGCAGCCAGCAGGGCGAAAGCCGGGAATATCGGCAGCAGGTAGTGGACCTGCTTGCCGCTGATGAAACTGAACGCGAGAAACACCGGCACCAGCCAAGCCAGGCAGAAGCGCACACCAAGGTCCGCGCGCCCGCCGCGCAAGCGGTTGAGCCCGCGCCAGACAGGCGGCCACAGCAGCCAGGGGAACAACATCGCCGGCAAGACGGGCAAGTACCACCAGAAAGGCCGCTTGTGGGCGAAGGAGTTCACCATGCGGTCGGCGGTCTGCCCCCAGAAAATGGCCTTGCGGTATACCTCGCCGCCATGCAGACCGGCAGGGATCGCCCAGAGCAAGGCAATCGCCGCCCCCAATGCCACCGCACCCAGCAGGTCGAGATGCCAGCGCCCCCAGGCACGGGCTGCGCCCTTGCCCCACCACGGCGCGAGCAAGGCTACGGGCAGAATCGGCAACAATATGGCCGGCCCCTTGGCCAGCAGCCCACTGCCGATAGCGAGTCCGACCAGCGCCCACCCCTTGAGTGCCTGCCCGCGCCAGGCGATGAGGATGCCCAGCATGCCCAGTAGCGCGAAAAACGCGGTCAGCATGTCGAACATCGTCGCCGTGGTGAATACCATCCACAGCGCGCTGCCGAGCAGGATCAGCGGTGCATACGCCGCGGCCCTCTCGTCCTCTGGCCACAGCATGCGCGCCAGCCTGATCGTCAGATACACACTGCCCAGCGCGAAGAAGGAAGGCACCAAGCGCGGCCACCAGTCGTTAACGCCGAACACCGCCCAACCGGCATTCATCAGCCAGAACAACAGCGGCGGCTTGTGGCTGTAGGCAAAGCCGTTGAGCCATGGCACGAGGTAATCGCCGCGCAGCCACATATTCCATGCGACCGTCACATAGCGGGTTTCGTCGATGGGAATATACGAGCGGCCGAACAGCGCAATCGCCACCAGTACCAGCCAAAACACGAACAAGAGCATCGGCTGGCTTTTGATGAACCTCACTTGACTTCCTCTTCTGTTACTTCCGCCAGCACGTCGCGCTTTTCACGGTAAATCAGGATCAGGTTGCGCGAATAAACGATAGTGCCCGGCAACTGGCCGAGGATGATGACCGGTTCGAGCTTGTGGAAACCGTAGGCCAACACGGTGATCCCGCCGATAAGGCTGTAATACCAGAAGCTCACCGGGATCACGCTCTTCTGGTGGCGTTCGCTATGAATCCACTGCACCACGAAGCGCAGCGTGAACATCAGCTGGCCTATCATGCCGACGGCAAGCCAGACCTTGTCGCCCAGACTCATATCGTAAAAATAGACTTGCACCTTGTCAGCCAGGTGCCACAGAAACGGCACGGTATGGATATCCATGATTTTACGGAGTTGCTTATTTTTCGATAATCACCGGCCGCTTGGCGCGCCGCTGTAGCCACATCACGCCGAACAGGTCGACGATGCCCACCATCAGGCGGTCCAGCGTGCCGTAATTGGACACACCACGCTCGCGCGGCCGGTGGTTGGCCGGCACCGACACCACGCGGCCGCCGTGGCGGATCACCAGTGCCGGCAGGAAACGGTGCATGTGGTCGAAATACGGCAAGTCGAGGAATACTTCGCGCGCGAACAGCTTGAGGCCGCAGCCGGTGTCCGGCGTGCTGTCGCCCAGCATGCGGGAACGCACGCCGTTGGCGATGACCGAAGATATGCGCTTGATCCGGGTATCGCGCCGCGCATGCCGGCGGTTACCGCCGACCAGTTCCACGCCCGGCTCGACTGCTGCGATCAGCTTGGGAATGTCGGCCGGGTCGTTCTGGCCGTCGCCGTCCAGCGTAGCAACCCAGTCGCCTCGGGCAGCCTTCACGCCGGAGCGCACCGCCGTGCTCTGCCCGCAGCTTTTTTCGTGGTGGACGACGCGCAATTGCGGACAAGCCTGGCTGATTTCCGCCAGCCGTTGCGGCGTCGCATCGGTACTGCCGTCATTGACGTAGATGATTTCATAATCCACAACGCCATCCAGAGCGGCGCGAATTTCCGCGATCAGCGGAGCAATGTTGTCTTCCTCGTTGCGAACGGGAACGACAACCGATAGTTGGCGGATTTGCATAAAAATGCGCAGCAAAAAAATGGGAGCATTATAGCCGGAATTGGCAGCATGCTATGCTTCTGTTGCATGGTTCGCGTATGGAAACCAGCGAGGATTTATCGGATAATCGGTCCACCTGTCCTGAACAACACTACCATAGAACAGAAACCCGCATCGGTATCCTTAAACCAGGCCTTCTGGTACTGGCTCAGGCTCGGTTTCATCAGTTTCGGCGGCCCCGCCGGCCAGATCGCCATCATGCACCATGAGCTGGTGGAAAGGAATCGCTGGATTTCCGAGAAGAGATTTCTGCATGCGCTAAATTACTGCATGGTGTTGCCGGGACCGGAGGCGCAACAGCTTGCCACCTATGTCGGCTGGCTGATGCACCGCACCTGGGGTGGCATCATCGCCGGCGGCCTGTTCGTGCTGCCTTCCTATTTCATCCTGGTCGCGTTCGCCTGGATTTACATGAGCTATGGCTCGGTGCCAGCGATGGCGGGAATTCTTTACGGTATCAAGCCTGCCGTAGTCGCCATCGTTCTGTTCGCGGCATATCGCATCGGTTCCCGTGCGCTGAAAAACGCGGTGCTGTGGACGGTTTCGGCGCTGGCCTTTCTTGCCATTTTCGCGCTGGGGCTGCCTTTCCCCGCGATTGTGCTGGGAGCGGGCATCATAGGATTCATCGGCGGCCGCATTGTACCGCAGTACTTCAAGGCCGGCGGCGGGCACGGTAGGGCCAAGGATGGCTACGGCCCCGCGCTGATCGACGACGACACCCCAACGCCCGAGCATGCCCTGTTCAAATGGCCGAAATTCGCACGCGTGCTTACGGCGGGCATTGCGATCTGGGCGGCGGTGATGGGGATACTGCTGAATCGCTACGGCTGGGAAAACACCTTGACGCAAATGGGCTGGTTTTTCACCAAGGCCGCGATGCTGACTTTCGGCGGCGCTTATGCGGTGCTGCCTTACGTCTACCAGGGCGCAGTGGAGCATTACCACTGGCTGAATCCGACGCAGATGATAGACGGTCTGGCGCTGGGCGAAACCACGCCGGGACCGCTGATCATGGTAGTGGCCTTCGTCGGCTTCGTCGGCGGCTGGACCCAGCAGATATTCGGCCCGGGTGCCGTTTTCGCTTCCGCCTGCATCGCCGCAGCAATCGCCACCTTCTTTACCTTTTTGCCCAGCTTCATCTTCATCCTGCTGGGCGGACCGTTCATCGAAACCACGCACGGCAACCTAAAATTCACCGCCCCGCTTACCGCGATTACCGCCGCAGTGGTGGGCGTCATCCTCAACCTCGCACTGTTTTTCGCCTGGCACGTGTTCTGGCCCAAAGGATTCGAGGGGGCGGTAGACTGGCCTTCCATCGTGCTGACAGTTGGAGCGCTGATTGCCGTATTCCGCTTCAAGGCCGGGGTGATTCCCGTCATTCTTTCATGCGGCACTCTCGGCTTGGCCTGGAAGCTTCTCGCCTGATCATTGATACGCGCTGTGCGCTTAGAACCTATTTCGGCAGTACGAATGCGCGTTTATTACTGAAATTAGGCTCTTAATGCAAGGAGTGCCCGAGCGAAACGCACAATTGGCCGCCCGCGATGCAGACTGGCAGCCGGATTGATTACAACGCGCCGCCGGCCGCCGCATCCATGAATACATCCACGCCGGCCTTGGGCACGATGGCTTTCACCGGCAGGCTGGTGTTGCCGCGCCATTGCTCGACAGCATGGCGCTTGCCTGCGCCGGTGACCAGGAATATTACCTGGCGGGCATCGGAAAGCCGGTCGGCAGACAGCGAGACGCGATCGGACGGCGGCTTGGGGGAGTTGTGCACGGGTATCGCGGCTTTCGGCGGTACGTGATCCCAACGGTGGCCGGGAAACAGGCTCGCGGTATGGCCGTCCTCGCCTACTCCCAGCAATACCAGGTCGAACGGGCCCATGCCGTCCAGTGCGTTGTTGTAAGCGGCGGCGGCGGCAGATGCGCCCAGTTCCGCGGGAATCGGGTGAATCTGCTCCGGCGCGATCGCCACATGGTCGAGCAATGCCTGCGAGGCCATCAGGCTGTTGCGCTCGACATTGTCGGCGGGCAGGCAGCGCTCGTCGCCGAACCATACGTGCCAGTGCCGCCATTCGCTTTCTGCACGGCGCAGCTGTTCATAGATGGCGCGCGGCGTGGTGCCGCCGGCCAATACGATATCGAATCGCCCACGCTCGGCGATGGCTTTGGCCGCCGATTCCAGCGTGATTTTTACAGCAGCATCCCGCAACTCGGCGGGGTCGGAAAAAATACGCCAGCGGCACGCTTGAGTGTTGGTCATACGTTTTATTCCATGTTGTTATTTTGACTGTGCGGTATTGGCTGCTTCCAGGCCGAAGCGGTCGTGCAGTTCGGCTGCCAACGCATCGGCATCCTGCTGCGAAGCCAGGTGCAGAATTTCCAGACGGTAGCGGTGCGGCCCGCGAGCCGGTCACGCCAGTTCGGCCGCATAGCCCTGGCTGCGATAGAAACTCCGTGCGCGCAACACAAGCCCAGCAACGCCCCATGCGCATTATTTCAGGCTGAAGCCTGAACCCAGCAGCGCATGGGTCATCGAGGCGCCGAAACGCTTGGCAAAGCGATCGGCTAAACCTTCGTGGGTAGTGAAGTCGACGATATTCTCTTCCTTGATCACGTCGCGCGCGACGCTGTCGGAATTGCCGATAGCATCCGCGAGACCCAACTCGATGCTTTTTTCGCCGCTCCAGAACAGGCCGGAGAACATTTCCGGCGTCTCCTTCAGACGGGCGCCGCGCCCGTCGCGCACCACCTTGATGAACTGCTGGTGGATTTCGTTGAGCATCGCCTGGGCATGCGCCTTGTGCGCCGGATTGACCGGCGAGAACGGGTCCAGGAAGCCCTTGTTTTCTCCCGCCGTCATCAGGCGGCGCTCCACGCCGAGCTTCTTCATGGTTTCAGTGAAACCGAAACCGTCCATCAGCACGCCAATGGAACCTACGATGCTGGCTTTGTCGACGTAAATCTTGTCGGCCGCCACCGCGATGTAATACCCGCCGGAAGCGCAAATATCCTCCACCACCGCATACACCGGAATTTTGGGGTGCATCTTGCGCAGGCGATGGATTTCGTCGTTGATGATGCCGGCCTGCACCGGGCTGCCGCCGGGGCTGTTGATGCGCAGGATGATGCCCTTGGTGTGCTTGTCTTCGAACGCCGCGCGCAGGCTGGAAAGCGTATTATCGGCGTTGACTTCGGCGCCGGCGCCGATCTCGCCGTTGATGTCGATCAGCGCGGTATGCGGGCCGATCGCGCCGCTGCCAGGACCTATCCAGTTCAGCGCCAGGAACAGCAGCGCAAACAGGTAAGCAAAAGTCAGCGTCTTGAAAAAGATGCCCCAGTTGCGCGAACGGCGCTGCTCCTGTAAAGAAGAAAAGGCAAGCTTTTCAAGAGTCTGGCGCTCCCAGTTTTGTGGGTCTGTCATAGTGGGCTTTCTTCGGTACTCGATTCAATTAAAAAAATGTTGCCGCCGCGTTCGACCATGTGCAGTTTTTGCAGGGATTTGCCTTTGCACGGCCCCAGCACGCAACGACCGGTTTCGGGAAGATATTGCGCCCCATGGGTGGAGCAGATCAGGTAGTGGCGGGTCAAATCGAAAAAATCGCCTTCCTGCCAATCCAGCGTCACCGGCACATGCGCGCAGCGGTTGACATAACCGTGTATGACGCCTTTATAGCGCACCACGAAACCGGAACGCCTGGATTTACCCTCGTCAGGCAATGGAAAACCGATTCCGGGCCCTTGCTCCTGCACCTCGGCGCTGGCGCAAATCAGGCGTTGAGTCTCAACCATGCGTGGAGTTTAGCAAAACTGTCGAAACACGCCAGCGGCGCATGGGGCAATAAATTTTCGTGCGGCTGGGCACCATAGCTGACGCCCAGCCCGGCCATACGGGCATTCTGCGCCATTTGCAGGTCGAAATGCGTGTCGCCTATCATGATGGCCTTTTCCGGCATCGCGCCCAGTTCGTCGAGAATCTCCTCCAGCATTTGCGGATGCGGCTTGGAATGGCACTCGCCGGCGCAGCGCGAGGCATGGAAAAACTCGGTAAGGCCGGTCTGCGCCATCGCCCGGTTAAGTCCGCCGCGGCCCTTGCCGGTCGCCACAGCCAGCATGAAGCCGGCATCGGCCAATTCCTGCATCGCATCCTCGACGCCATCGAACAATACGATCTCTTCGTCACGCGCAAAATAGTGTACGCGATAGCGCTCCACCAGCCGGATCTCCGTCTCGGCATCTGCGCCGGGAAACAGTTCCTGCAAGGCTTCACGCAACCCCAAGCCGATGATGCTGCGCGATTTCGTATCGTCCGGCACTGGCAGGCCGATATCGCGGCTCGCCGACTGCAGCGCATCGACGATGGCCTGGGTGGAATCCGCCAGCGTGCCGTCCCAGTCGAATATCAGTAGATCAAACTGCTTGGGCATGCTCGTCCTTCAATTTTTCCAGAAATCTTTCCAGATCGCGCGGCAACGGCGCGATCAGTTTCAACGGTTCATCGGTCAGCGGGTGACGCAGCGCGGTTTCGGCGGAATGCAGGAACATGCGCTTGAGACCGCGCTTTTGCAGGAGTTTATTGAGTGCAAAATCGCCGTATTTGTCATCGCCGGCGATGGGAAATCCCATATGCGCCAACTGCACCCGCAACTGGTGCGTACGTCCGGTGATCAGTTCGGCTTCCAGCAGGGTGAAAGCGCCGAGATGCTGCTTCAATCGAAAAATCGTTTCCGAATGCTGCCCGCCGGCTTCCACCGCGACGCGCTTTTCGCCGCTCTCCAGGTCGTACTTTTTCAGCGGCAAAACCACGCGCCGCGTCGCATCCTGCCAGCGCCCATTGACCAGCACCAGGTAGCGTTTGCGCATGCGGTTCTCGCGCATCATTTCGTGCAATTTGGTCAGTGCGCTGCGTTTTTTGCCGATCAGCAGCACGCCGGAAGTCTCGCGGTCCAGGCGGTGCGCGAGTTCCAGGAACTTGGCCTGCGGACGTTCCCACCGCAGTTGCTCGATGACGCCGCGCGAAATGCCGCTGCCGCCGTGTACCGCCATGCCGGCCGGCTTGTCCAGCGCCAGCATCGCATCGTCCTCAAAAATCACCGCGTCGGCAAATTGCCGGCTTGCCGGCGCGACACCGACCTTGGCTGCCGGCGCGGCGACCCGCACCGGAGGAATGCGCAGGACTTCGCCGATTTGCAGCCGGTGGGTCGCCTCTACCCGTTTGCTGTCGACCCGCACTTCGCCGCTGCGCAGAATGCGGTAAATATGGCTTTTGGGCACGCCCTTGAGATGGCGCGCAAGAAAATTGTCCACGCGCTGCCCCTCGCCGCCTTCATCCACCGTGAGCAGCGTCACTGAATTTTTGCCTATTTCCGTCATCTGACCTATACTTGCAGCCTGCCTTTAAAGCTTTATCTTTGGTTAAGGCAGGCAAACAAAGAATTTCGGGTTAATTTCGCTCACCATCAAGTAGCGATTGCAGGACTTTGGAATCATCCGCAGGTTCCCGGCGTGGCGACAAGCCCGCACGTGACGAACTTCCGGATTTCCAATATTTGCGCTCAAGCGCTGCCGCGCAAAATGGCCTTAAGCCGCGCGGCGGGAACCGAACCGGGTCACATTGTAAACGATAGTAGTACCGGACACTTAGAAAAGTCGCACCGCGCACAGTTTATATTCGACGTTAAATTTAATAATTAACGTATTGATAAATAGCGATATTTAATATCGGTGGATTATTGGCAGACATTAGCTGCCAACCCCCGCCCATACCGAAATCGCCTGCACAACGCGGTAGCCTGCTTTCAGGCGTCTCACTCCGCTGTCGCCCGGCAGCGTTCCCGCTGGCCGTGAGTTCACGGCCAAAGTTGCGTACCCGCCTTGGGCGCGGGGGATAACATCAATGAAACGCATGCTGTTCAATGCGACACAGGCGGAAGAGCTTCGTGTCGCGATCGTCGACGGACAAAAACTTATCGACCTCGATATCGAGCACTCCGGTAAGGAACAACGCAAGAGCAATATCTACAAGGGTGTCATCACCCGCATCGAGCCCAGCCTCGAAGCCGCCTTCGTCAATTACGGGACTGATAGGCATGGCTTCCTGCCGTTCAAGGAAGTCGCCCGCAGCAACTTCATCGAAGGCGCCGATGGCAAGCGCATCCAGGACGTACTGCGCGAAGGCCAGGAAATCATCGTGCAGGTGGAAAAGGACGAGCGCGGCAACAAGGGCGCGGCGCTGACCACCTTCATCTCGCTGGCCGGCCGCTACCTGGTGCTGATGCCCAACAACCCGCGCGGCGGCGGCGTATCGCGCCGCATCGAGGGCGAAGACCGCAATGAACTGCGCGATCTGATGGCGCAGATGGAAGTGCCGGGCGGCATGAGCATCATCGCCCGCACCGCCGGCATTGGCCGCACGCTGGAAGAATTGCAGTGGGACCTCAACTACCTGCTGCAACTGTGGAGCGCGATCGAAGGCGCTTCCAACATGCAGAAAGGCGCGTTCCTGATCTATCAGGAAGGCAGCCTGGTAATCCGCGCCATCCGCGATTACTTCCAGCCCGACATCGGCGAAGTGCTGATCGACACGCCGGACATCTATGAACAGGCCTTGCAGTTCATGAACCACGTGATGCCTGGCAACGTCTCGCGCATCAAGCTCTACCGCGACGACGTGCCGCTGTTCTCGCGCTTCCAGATCGAGCACCAGATCGAAACCGCATTTTCCAGAGAGGTGCGCCTGCCCTCCGGCGGCGCCATCGTCATCGACCACACCGAAGCGCTGGTATCGGTGGACGTCAACTCCGGCCGCGCCACCAAGGGCGCCGACATCGAGCAGACCGCATTCAACACCAACCTTGAAGCCGCCGACGAAGTGGCACGCCAGCTGCGCCTGCGCGACTTGGGCGGCCTGGTGGTGATCGACTTCATCGACATGGAAAGCGCACGCAACCAGCGCGAAGTGGAAAACCGCCTGCGCGACGCGCTGCACGTCGACCGCGCCCGTGTACAAACCGGCAAGATCTCGCGCTTCGGCCTGCTGGAACTGTCGCGTCAGCGCCTGCGTCCGTCATTGGGCGAATCCAACCACATCCCATGCCCGCGCTGCCACGGCACCGGCTATATTCGCGGCATCGAATCGACCGCACTGCACATTCTCAGAATTGTCCAGGAAGAGTCGATGAAGGAAAACACCGGCGCCGTACAGGTGCAACTGCCGGTCGAAGTAGCCACCTTCCTGCTCAACGAGAAGCGCGGCGACATCCACGCCGTCGAAGAGCGCATGGACGTCAGCGTCATCCTGATTCCGAATATTCATCTGGAAACGCCGAACTACAGCATCGTGCGCCTGCGCGACGGCGAAACGAACGACACCGAAAACATTCGCAGCTACGAATTGGTAGAACTGCCGAACGAGACGGAAGAAGTTGCCGGCGGTACGCAACAGCAGGAAATCAAGCAGCCGCGCCAGGAAGCCGCCGTCAAGGGCATCACTTCCGGCACGCCGGCGCCTATCGCCGTACCCAAGCCGGAAGCTCCCAAAACCACGATGTTCGCACGTTTCAAATCCTGGCTCGGCAAGATTTCAGAAGCCAAGCCGGCCGAAGAAGAAACCAAGTCCGCAGCCCGCAAGCCGCGCGACAGTCAGCAGCGCCGCGAGCGCAGTCGCGGCGGACGCGGTCGCGGAGAACGCGGCGATCGTACGGAACGTAGCGAACAGCAACCGCGCAATGCCGCACCGGAAAGCGCAACCAAGCAGGAAGCCCGTCCGCAACGCGAGCCGCGTCAACCGCGGCCGGAACGTGCCGAACGCCAGGAACGCGAAAAACCGGCCCAGCCGGTACAGGCTGCAGCCGAGCAAAGCGGCAAGCCTAATGAGCCGCGCGGCAATCGCGGTAGCCGCGGTGAACGTCCCCCGCGTGAACCGCGCCAGCCGCGTGAAGCCCGTCCGCAACGCGAGCCGCGTCAACGCCAGGAAACCGCAGAAGCTCCGGTGGCTGCATCCATAGCTCCTGAAATCCAGCCTCCCGAAACCCAGCCCACGGTGCCGGTAATTGTCGCGCCCCAGGTTGAACCGGCGATAGAGATTCAGGCTCCAGTAGAAACGACGCGGGTCGAAACCGCTGAAACGACGGCACCCCGGGTTGAGGTCGCACCGACCCAGCAGGCCATCGAAGGCGTGGAAGCGCCTGCCCTGGCGGAAAAGGCCGAGCGCAAGCCGCGCCAACCGCGCCGCCGCAAAGCGCCGGAACCCGTAGTTGCGGAGCTAGCAAGCGCCGGCCTGGAACTGGTGGAAACTCGCGTCGACGCGGTAAAAACCGTCGTCGCCGAAGAACCCGCGCCTCGTTCCGCCGCCAAGCCGGCCGCCTGGCAGAAGAAAACGACAGAAACCGCGGCAGACGAACCTCTGGTGATGATCGAAACGCAAAAGTAATCGGCCAGCCGGCAAGCATATCCCGCTTGCCGGCATCGGCGTCGAGCCCCGCATTGCGGGGCTTTTTATTTTGGCAGCGCCGATCTAGCGCTTGAGAAGCAGTTGGGCAGTCTGGTCAGGTGATCTAAGTTTGCCTGCTTCCAGATCAGCTCTTCGGAAAATTGCTCTGCGCAGACGTATGAAATGGGTACGGCGGCTAGGCTTCGTCCACTTCATCAGGCATCACTGCGCCGTAGAATTTCTCCTTCAATGACTTGAGCTGGTCGCGCAGCTGCGCGGCTTTTTCGAATTCCAGATTTTTTGCGCAATCGTGCATCTCTTTCTCGATGCGCTTTAGCTCCTTCAGCAACTGTTTTTCCGTCATGCGTTCAAAGCTCGCCATCGACTGCGCGGCCTTGAGCTCTTTCTTGCCGGCTTCCTGGTCGTAAACTCCGTCAATGATATCCTTGATGCGCTTGCTCACACCCTTGGGAGTAATGCCGTTGGCCTCGTTGAACGCTTGCTGCTTGCGACGGCGGCGCTCGGTTTCGTCGATCGCCAGCTTCATCGAGCGGGTGACGCTGTTGGCGTAGAAAATTACTTTGCCGTTGAGGTTGCGCGCGGCACGGCCGGCAGTCTGAATCAATGAACGCTCGGAGCGCAGAAAGCCTTCCTTGTCGGCGTCCAGCACAGCTACCAACGACACCTCGGGGATATCCAATCCCTCGCGCAGCAGGTTGATGCCGACCAGCGCATCGAATTCGCCCAATCTCAGGTCGCGAATGATTTCGACCCGCTCCACGGTATCGATATCGGAATGCAGATAGCGCACCTTGATGCCATGTTCCGACAGGTAATCGGTGAGGTCTTCCGCCATGCGTTTAGTGAGCGTCGTCGCCAGCACGCGTTCGCCGACTTCGACGCGCAGCTTGATTTCGGACAGCAGGTCATCCACTTGCGTATCAGCAGGTTTGACCTCGATTTCCGGGTCGATCAACCCGGTCGGGCGTACCAACTGCTCCACCACTTTCTGTTGATGGGTTGCTTCGTAAATCGCCGGCGTCGCCGAGACGAACACGCACTGGCGCATGATCTGCTCGAATTCGTCGAACTGGAGCGGCCTGTTGTCCAGCGCGGAAGGCAGGCGAAAGCCATAATCGACCAGGTTCTCTTTTCTTGCCCGATCGCCTTTATACATGCCGCCGATCTGCGGCACCGTGACATGCGATTCGTCGATGATCATCAAGGCATTGGCCGGCAGATAGTCGATCAGCGTCGGCGGCGGATCGCCCGGTTTGCGGCCGGACAAATGGCGCGAATAGTTTTCGATGCCTTTGCAGAACCCCAGTTCGTTCATCATTTCGAGATCGTAGCGCGTGCGCTGCTCGATACGCTGCGCCTCGACCAGCTTATTGTTTTTGATGAAAAAATCGACGCGCTCGCGCAGTTCGGCCTTGATCTGCTCGATGGCGCGCAGCGTGGTTTCGCGGGGCGTAACATAATGGCTGGACGGGTAAACGGTAAAACGCGGAACCTTGTGCAGAATCTGCCCGGTGAGCGGATCGAACAGCGTCAGCGTTTCGACTTCATCATCAAAAAGAGAGATCCGCAGCGCGGTTTCGGAGTTTTCCGCCGGAAACACATCCACCACGTCGCCGCGCACGCGGAACGTTCCGCGCGCAAAATCGAACTCGTTGCGGTCGTACTGCATGCCGGTGAGGCGCAAGATCACCTCGCGCTGGCTGATTTTCTCGCCCTGCGTCAGGTGCAACACCATGCCGTGATAATCCACCGGGTCGCCGATACCGTAAATCGCCGACACGGTGGCGACGATCACGCTGTCTTCGCGTTCCAGCAGCGCTTTCGTCGCCGACAGCCGCATCTGCTCGATGTGCTCGTTGATGCTGGAATCTTTTTCGATGAACAGGTCACGCGACGGCACGTAGGCCTCGGGCTGGTAATAGTCGTAGTAGGAAACGAAATATTCCACCGCGTTATGGGGGAAAAATTCGCGGAATTCGGAATAAAGCTGCGCCGCCAGCGTCTTGTTCGGCGCCATCACGATTGCCGGCATTCCCATGCGGGCGATGACGTTGGCCATGGTGTAGGTCTTGCCGGAGCCGGTCACGCCCAGCAGGGTCTGGAAACGCAAACCATCCTTGATGCCATCCACAAGCTGCTCGATCGCCTGCGGCTGGTCGCCGGCGGGCGAAAATGGCTGATATAGCTGAAACAGGCTGTTTGGAAATGTAATCGTAGTCACAAAAAATTATCCGGTGATCGAACGTCATTCTATCAGCCCATACCGGAAACGAACCGTATCGCACAGGCCGGCACCGAATTAACGATCATCCGGCAAGCATCAAGAGCTGGAGCAATTTGGTACCGTAACAACACGATTTTGCAGTAAAATCATAAAAATTTTTGTCGCTCACCCAACAGAACTAGGATTTTCGATCTTGCAACTCTCCCTGCGTGTTCAATCCATCAAGGAATCCCCTACCCTCGCCGTCACCGCCCGCGCCGCCAAACTGAAAGTCGAAGGCCGCGACATCATCGGCCTGGGCGCCGGCGAACCCGATTTCGATACTCCGCAGCACATCAAGGATGCCGCCAAGGCCGCCATCGACAATGGTTTCACCAAATACACGCCGGTAAGCGGGATTCCCGGCCTGAAAAAGGCTATCGTCGCCAAGTTCAAGCGCGAAAACGGTTTCGATTACAACGTCAATGAAGTCATCGTCGGCGTGGGTGGCAAGCAGTGCATTTTCAACCTGGCCCTGGCCGTGCTCAACCCCGGCGATGAAGTCGTCATTCCCGCGCCGTTCTGGGTGTCCTACGCCGACATCGCGATCGTCGCCGAAGCCAAACCGGTAATCGTCGAATGCGGCATCGAGCAAGGGTTCAAGATTACACCGGCCCAACTGGAAACCGCACTGACGCCCAGGACCAGAATGTTCATGATCAACTCGCCCTCCAACCCTACCGGCGCCGTCTATACGACGGAAGAGTTGGCAGCGCTGGGCGAAGTGCTGAAAAAATATCCGCAGGTACTGGTGGCAACCGACGACATGTACGAGCACGTCAACCTCACCGGCACGCCGTTCGTCAACATCCTCAACGCGACGCCGGAGCTGAAAGACCGCACCGTGGTGCTGAACGGCGTTTCCAAGGCATATTCGATGACCGGCTGGCGTATCGGCTATGCCGCCGGCCCGGCTCATATCATCAAGGCGATGGAAATCCTGCAATCCCAGTCCACCTCCAATCCCACTTCAATTTCGCAGGTGGCCGCGCAAGCCGCGCTGGAAGGCGACCAGGGCTGCATCGAGCCGATGCTGAAGGCGTTTCGCGAACGCCATGCATTTGTCGTCAGCCGCTTCAATGAAATCCCGGGCCTGAAATGCATCGAAGCCGGCGGCGCCTTCTATGCGTTTCCCGATGCCCGCGCCGCCATCGCCAAATTGCATGCAGCCGGCAAAATTGCCGAACCGACAGATCTGGCGCTCTCGGATTATCTGCTGGAATCCGTGGGCGTCGCGGTCGTTCCAGGCTCGGCATTCGGCGCGGAAGGATACTTCCGCATTTCGTTTGCCACCTCGATGGAAAACCTGAAGCATGCGCTGGACCGGATCGCCAAAGCACTGGCTTAAAACAAACGCAGGCTGTAAATAACCAAGGCCCCGCAATGCGGGGCTTTTCTTTTTTGGTGTTACGAGGCGCATGAGATCGCGCCGTTCAAGCCATACATTATTTGCCTGAAACGGTAGAGATACAGCCGCTATTTTTTATCGCCAAACCA